>URQO01000063.1 GCA_900550135.1 uncultured Eubacterium sp. | reverse complement strand
TCATGAAAAATACACCCCTTTTGGCGAAAATCCCCTAAAAAGGATGTAAATTTCCCAGAAAAAACATTTGTTCAAAAGGGGTAATCATGAAAAATGCACCCCTTTTGGCGAAAATCCCCTAAAAAGGATGTAAAATTTCCGGAAAAAACATTTGTTCAAAAGGGGTAATCATGAAAAATACACCCCTTTTAGCGAAAATCCCCTAAAAAGGATGTAAATTTCGCAGAAAAAACATTTGTTCAAAAGGGAGAATCATGAAAAATACACCCCTTTTGGCGAAAATCCCCTAAAAAGGATGTAAATTTCCAGAAAAAACTATTTGTTCAAAAGGGAGAATCATGAAAAAATTATTTGCTCAAAAAGAGTAACAATAAAAATCTAGTTCATTTTATTTTTGTAATCTTCACCCCAGCCTTTCATTGCATCAAGAATAGGTCGCATAGTTTCACCTAAATCACTTAAAGCATATTCAACCCGTGGTGGAACTTCAGGAAAAACAGTTCTTGTAATCAGTCCGTCTTCCTCCATTGATCTTAAAGAATCAGTTAGAACCTTTTGGCTGATTCCATCAAGACTTCTTTTTAATTCATTAAATCTCCAAGGTCGTTCAAGAAGATTTCTCAAGATTAATAATTTCCACTTGCTTCCAATAAGCTGAACCGTTGTAGCAACCGGACATTCTGGCAATTCGTTTTTTGTCAACATAGTTTTTCCTCCTTATAATAAAAAAAATTTGTTCTTGTAAATGTATCATTTTAAAAGTCGAATAAATTCCTCAAAAGTTCAAATTGCGGAGCAGCAGACAAGCCGGAAGAACAGAGCACTGCATGTGGTACAGCTTGCGGAGCAGCAGATAAGTAAGAAGAATTAGGAGGAGAGAATAGGATGAGTCAGTATTTTTCATTTCAGTGGCACATTACAGATGAATGTGACCAGCGTTGCAAACATTGTTACATATTTTCAGGTGAAGGATGTGCAGAACTAAAAAGCATGACATGGAAAGAAATGCAGGATGTAGTAGCAAACTGTGAGGATTTTTGCAAAGTATATAACAAAATCCCATATCTCTATATTACAGGCGGAGATCCTATTCTCCATCCTGATTTTTGGAAATTGATGGTATTACTTAAAAGCAAAAATATACCATTTACTTTAATGGGAAATCCGTTTCATTTAAATGACACTATATGCAGAATGTTAAAAGTATGTGGCTGTGAAAAGTATCAAATGTCTCTTGATGGAATGCGAGAAACTCATGATTGGTTTAGAAAACCGGGAAGTTTTGATTTAACACTTGAAAAAGTAGGTTGTCTTAATCGTGCAGGAATAAGAAGTATCATAATGAGTACAGTGTCAAAAACAAACATGCACGAAATCCCGGATATTATAGATGAAGTGGTAAAAGCAAATGTAAATGTGTATGCATTTTCACGGTATGTGCCTACTGGTGGTGAGGTTGATACAAGTATGACACCAGAAGAATATAGAAAGTTATTGGAAATTTGTGATGCAAAGTATAAAGCATATGAAAAGGCAGGATGCCAAACTTATTTCAACAAAAAGGATCACTTATGGACACTTTATGAATATGAAACAGGACAATTTAAAATTCCTGAAAATCCTGTAGAAGGCATGATTTATAGTGGTTGCAATTGTGGAAATTGTCATATTACCATTTCTTCAAATGGAGATATTATGGCATGTAGAAGAGTTACAGACAGTAAAGTTGCAAATATTTTTGAAGACAGATTGGCAGATGCATGGATTTGCAAAATGGAAAAATATAGAGAATTTGATAAATTTAGCAAATGCAGTAAGTGTGAACTTAAGCCATGGTGTAGAGGATGCCCGGCTGTTGCTAATGGAACAACAGGAGATTTTTACGGAGCAGACCCACAGTGTTGGAAAACAATGAACAATATCACAGGTGAAAATATATTATAAAAAGAGGTATCATATGGATTTAGAAACATGTTTAAAAAAATTGGAACTAATAGGTGTTCTTGCATTTGCAACAGTGGATAAGGAGGGAGCACCACAGATTAGAAATATAAGTGCTATACATTATGAAAAAGACAGATTGTATTTTTTCACTGCAAGAGGAAAAAATTTTTGTCGAGAATTAATGGAAGACGGAAGGGTGCAAGTTTTAGGCTATACAAAGTATAAAGAGATGATACGTTTGTCAGGACGTGCCTACCCGGTGGAAGAAGAACAGAAAAAATGGCAGGATGTTATTTTTAAAGAACAGCCATATTTGGCAAATGTTTATCCCGGAGATACAAAGGACATTGGAATTATTTTCTGCATTGACAGTGGAGAGATAGAGTATTTTAATTTGGGAGTAAATCCTATATTTAGAGAGCTTTATTTTTTAGGAAATGTTACAATAAAGCCAAAAGGATATTATATTACAGAGGCATGCATTTCCTGTGGAAAATGTAAGGTTAAATGCCCACAAAGATGTATCCAGGAAGGTAGCCCGTATAAAATAAATCAAAATCATTGTCTCCATTGTGGCAGTTGTTTTGAAAACTGCCCTGTGCATGCAGTAGAAAGAAGATAAATTATGAATCAAAGTGAGAAACGTACATATTTAATAAAAAGACTGTTAAATGAAAAGCCGGAATACGCTGATATGAATATCCCGACAAATAGTGTAGAACAAAGAACAATGCTTCGTTCCCTTATGAATATAAGAATGCCAGGCAAAATTGATGACGAATTTTTAAAAATTCAGGATGAATATTTAAAGCAGGTTAATGAAGAAAAAGATATTGTCACCATAGATCAATTAGAGCCAGTGAAAAAAGACATTTATCTTTGGCAGGGAGACATTATAAGGCTGAGGGTTGGTGCAATAGTCAATGCAGCAAACAGTGGAATGACAGGGTGTTATCAGCCGTGCCACAACTGTATTGACAACTGTATTCATACTTACGCAGGTGTTCAGCTTAGGTATTACTGTAGTGAAATTATGGAAAAACAGGGTTTTGAAGAACCAACAGGCAGTGCAAAAATTACGCCGGCTTTTAATTTGCCAAGCAGGTATATAATTCACACTGTAGGTCCAATTGTTTTGGGAAACTTGAAGAAAAATCAGGAGACACAATTAAAATCATGCTATGAATTATACCTTAAAATAGCAGAAGAAAACAATGTAGACAGTATTGCATTTTGTTGTATCTCAACAGGAGTGTTTGGTTTTCCAAATGACAGGGCAGCAGAAATAGCAGTAGATACAGTGATGAAATATAAAGAAAAAACTCATTCAAAAATAAAGGTGTTATTTAATGTTTTTAAGGAAGAAGACAAAAGATTATACGAAAAAATACTTGAATAAACATAATTTAAACAAAAAACGAAGCCAAAATAATGATTCAGATAAAAATAACTTATATAAGAAACAAAGTGAGATAAATTTAGAATCAGAAAATTTGGAAGGAGATTGTTTTAGTAACATGTTAGAAAAAATACAGATAATAAAAGAAAAAATAGATCAGGCAGATGCTGTGGTAATTGGAGCAGGAGCAGGGCTTTCTACTTCTGCAGGATTTGTTTATGACCATGAGAGATTTGACAAATATTTTTTAGACTTTAAAGATAAGTACGGCTTTTCAGATATGTATTCAGGAGGATTTTATCCTTATGAAACATTGGAAGAACATTGGGCATATTGGAGCAGATATATTTTTGTAAACCGCTACATGAATCCACCCAAAACTGTGTATAATCAGTTATACAACATTGTGAAAGAAAAAGATTATTTTGTGCTAACAACAAATGTGGATCATTGTTTTCAAAAAAGTGGTTTTGATAAAAACAGATTGTTTTACACTCAGGGAGATTATGGATTGTTTCAGTGTAGAAGACCATGTCATAACAACACATACGACAATGAAGATTTAATTAGTAAAATGGTGCTAAGTCAGGGCTTTACAATAGAAAACCGTGATTTGAAACTGCCTGAAAATAAAAAAATAAAAATGACAGTACCAAAAGAACTGGTTCCGAAATGTCCAAAATGTGGCAGACCTATGTCAATGAATTTGCGTGCCGACAATACTTTTGTAGAAGATAAGGGATGGCATAAAGCTTCAGAAAATTATCAGAAATTTATGGAAGAACATATGAGAAAAAATATTGTATTTCTGGAACTGGGAGTAGGATATAACACTCCCGGAATTATAAAATATAATTTCTGGCAGTACACAATGAATTGGGAAAACGCCTTTTATGTATGCATAAATAAAGGGCAGGCAAAAGTGCCAAATGACATTAAGAATAAGTCAGTTGGAGTGGATGGAGATATCGGTGAAGTCATTGAAAAGTTATAGGAACTTATTTTTTGTGATAGATGTAATAAAAAAGATATAATAGTTGCATAATAATTTTAAAATATCATTAAATTATTGACAAAAGTACCCAATATGGGTACAATTTACATAAAAGTACCCAATATGGGCATAATAAATAAAAAAGTACCCAATATGGGTACAAAATGTTGGGGATTATATAGTATAATGAAGGTGGTAATATGAATATAAAAGAAATAAGATATAGTACAGGTCTTACACAAAAGCAATTTGCCGAAAAATTTAATATTCCTATAGGAACATTGCGAAGATGGGAGTATGGGGAAAGTACACCAGCTCCATATATAGTGAAATTAATAGCAATGCAATTGCCAGTTTGCGAAAATAAGATGCGAAAAATACAGGATAATAAAGGTAATACATTTTACTATAATAGGGACGCCGGATATATCATTGATATAAAAGGAACAAAGATAAACATTCAAGAGGATCTGGAAGGGGTAAAGAAACAAAACTTAGTTCTTTATGCCAAGGAGTTATTTGAAGCGTATTATGAAATTGTTAACAAATTTGATAAAGATTGTCGAATGGATAAAAAAGAAGATATAATATGGAGTTGAGTATATGGCAAGAAAAGTAGCAACAGAATATTACTTAATGCATAAGGATATTCCAGTTTGTTTAATGGAAATATCACAAAATGGTATTTTAGAGAGATATAGAAAAAATGAAAATGCTTTTGAACATTTTCCCCTTGGTGGCCAGATGAATGATATGAAGTTTCATGAGTGGTGGAAAGATAGAGCCATTCCTAAGACAAGAAATGGAGCCAAAAGTGCACTTCAAAGATTGGGATATGAGTCTACAAATAGCGCACTTGTAGATAATCTTGCTCTTAGTTTATCAGACTGTTATTGGATTAAACCAAGAGGTGCAGACTTTACGTGGTCCGATGTGAATTTATATACCAATGATTTTGTGGATACTTTTGGAGAATTAACATTAAACAAGGATAAGATAATTGATTTAAGAAAAAAAACAAAATTCAATTGTGCTGCATCTCAGGGAGAATTGCAAAAAAAATGGTGCATAGATGAGTCCGGCAGAAGATATATGATTAAAGGTAATTATGGAGAATCATATCAGCAAAGTATAAATGAATTGTTTGCTACAGAATTGCATAAAAAACAGGGATTTTTTAATTATACGGTATATAAACCGGCAAAATTATTAGTTGAAAATGGATTTGAAGGACTAGGTTGTATTTCATATGATTTTTGCTCAGAAGAACTGGAATGTATAAGTGCGTGGGAGTTATTGCAAACAATTAAGGTTAGGCAGAATGAATCCTTTTATTATCCGTTGAAAAAGGTTTGCATAAATCTAGGAATAAAGGAAGAAGAGTTTGACGCATTTATGGATTATGAAATTATGACCGATTATTTGATTACTAATACAGATAGGCATATGAACAATATATCTGTTATTAGAAATCCTGATACGTTAGAAATACTTGGTTTTGCACCAATTTATGATTCGGGAAATTCAATGTTTTATAATATTCCATATGAGCAACTTGATAAGGTTCGTTTAAATGAAATAAAAACTCATTCATTTATAGCCAAAGAAGTTAAACTGTTGTCATATGTAAAGGATAGAAATGCAGTAAATTTAGATAAGGCAGAAATGGATTTTAAAATATATGAAAAAGATTTATATGAGCGACATATCAGAATCCCAAAACTAAAAGAACTTTATGAAAAGAAAATTGCAAGATTACAATCTTTTCAAAGAGGAAAAGACATATGGAAAAATAATAACTATTAAAGTACATTTACCTTAAAAATTACGTGTAGACAAATTTTTTAAACCAAGGAGGTGCACATGAACAAAAGAATACTAGGCAAAACAGGACTTAATGTAAGTGAAATCGGATTTGGTGGTGAGTGGCTTGAACGTCATCCTGAAGAAGAGGGAGTAGAGTTAATTAAGTATGCAGCTTCAAAAGGAATCAATATTTTAGACTGCTGGATGGCAGACCCAAAATCAAGAGACATTATTGGAAAAGGTATAAAAGACAATCGCAGTGATTGGTTTATTCAGGGACATATTGGCTCAACATGGAAAGATGAACAGTATTTTAGAACAAGAGACATGAAGTATGTGCGTCCTGCTTTTGAAGATTTACTTAAAAGACTTCAGACTGACTATATTGATATAGGAATGATTCATTACATAGATTCAGAAGAAGAGTGGGAGCAGATTCAACAATCTGATTACATGGATTATGTAATGGAGTTAAAGGAAAAAGGTATAATTCATCATATTGGAATGAGTTCACACAATCCTAAGGTTGCTAATAAAGCAGCTCAGTCAGAATATGTTGAGATGATTTTATTTAGCATAAATCCGGCATTTGACATGCTTCCTGCTAGCGAAGATATCGACACAATGTTTGCAGAAAAGTTTGATGACAACTTAAAAGGAATAGACCCTGAAAGGGCAGAATTGTACAAAATATGTGAGCAGAATAATGTTGGAATTACAGTTATGAAAGGTTACGCAGGTGGCAGACTATTTGATGAAAAACGTTCTCCTTTTGGAGTAAGTTTAACACCTATTCAGTGTATTCACTATGCATTAACCAGGCCTGCAACAGTATCGATTATGTGTGGATATGATACAAAAGAACAGGTAGATGATGCTTTGGCATATGAGACAGCCACAGAGCAGGAAAAAGATTATGCATTAGTTATTGCCAATGCACCATTCCATTCATACAAGGGTGAATGTACATACTGTGGACATTGTAAGCCATGTGTTGTAAATTTGAATATTGCAATGATAAATAAGTTTTACGATTTGGCAACAATGCAACCGAAAGTTCCGGCAACAGTTCAGTCTCACTATGAACTTTTGGAGCATAAAGCATCAGAATGTATCGGCTGTCATGCCTGTGAGGCACGTTGCCCATTTGGTGTAAAGATTGCAGACAGAATGGAAAAGACAGCTAAGTTGTTTGGTTGTTAAAGTTATAATAAGGAAAAACAGCTAAGTTGTTTGGTTGCTAAATTTATAATGGAAAAACCAGTTAAACTACTCGGCTATAAATTTTATAATAGGAAAAAAAGATGATAAAAGAAAACAAAGTTGGAAAATATATAATAAAAACAAAAAATTCAAAAGAAGAGTGCAAAAAAATAGTAAGCAACAATTTGACAAAGTTTGGTTCGTTTTCAAAAAATAAATGTTTCTACGGGAAAATTACTGATGATATATTTAAGATTTCAGTTAACAGAAGTAATGGAAAAGTATATAAAAAGAATAGCTTTTCTTCCATAAACTGTGGCAGAATTATTGAAAAAGATGAAGGATCAGAGATTGTTGTGGCACAAAGACTGGCAATACCGGTTATTGTAATTTGCACATTATTTTTAAACTTTACATTATGGATTTCCGTAGTTTTAATTTGTTTAAATCAGGTAAGTGCTGCAATGGTTCCGCTGATAATGTTTCTGATTTGCCTATTTGCGACTATATTGGGAGTAAAATATAGTTTCAAAAAAGACAGAGAAGATATAGAAAAAATGTTTATATAACAACGGAGGAATCGAAATTGTTATCATAGTTTTTTAAATATGTATCCCACAGTGTTGCTGCAATGGTTGGACTATCAGTGTATATATTGGCAGACACTTTCTTTATATCGGTTCACTCAGGGGCAAACGGATTGGCAGTACTTAATCTGATACTGCCTATTTATGGATTAATATATGCCATAGGCTCTATGATAGGAATTGGTTCTGCCACCAGATATAGCATTAGAAAGGCCAGGGGAAAAGATGTTAGCTACTTTTTTACGGAGGCGATTTTATGGAGTGTTTTAATTAGCATTCCTTTTGTTTTGGCTGGTATATTTATACCGGACAGTGTATTGACAGTTCTTGGTGCAGATAAAAATCTTGTTGAACTTGGAAAAAATTACACAAGAATAATATTGGTGGCTTCGCCATTTTTTATGTCGAATTACACATTTACAGCCTTTGCCAGAAACGATAATGCACCATCTACAGCTATGGTAGGCTCTATTTCAGGAAGTTTGTTTAACGTAGTATTTGACTATGTTTTTATGTTTCCTATGAATTTAGGTTTTACGGGAGCGGCACTTGCCACGGCACTTAGTCCTATAGTTACAATGAGCATCTGTGCTACACATTATTTGGGTAAAAATAATCAGGTACAGTTTAAAATTAAAAAGTTGTCAATAAAGCATTTAGTGTCATGTTGTCAGCTTGGAATTTCGGCATTTGTAAGTGAAATATCAAATGCAGTTATCACAATTGTATTTAATATGTTGCTTCTTAACATAACGGGAAATATCGGAGTGGCAGCCTATGGAGTAATCGCCAATCTGGCACTTGTGGCAGTGGCAATATTTAATGGATTGGCACAGGGCAGTCAGCCTTTAGTAAGTCAGTGTTATGGCAAAAATGATGGAGTCAATGTTAAAAAGCTACTTAACTGGAGTGTAAAAACCTGCCTGATTGTTGAAGCTTTAATTATATTAATATCATGGATATTTACAGATGGTTTAATTACCATATTTAACAGTGAAAATAATCTCCGTTTGCTTAATCTTGCACATAACGGATTAAGACTGTATTTCTTAGGCTTTATTTTTGCCGGTATAAATATTATGCTGGTGTCTTATTTTTCAGCCATAGACAAAGCAGTTGTTGCCATAGTGGGTTCTTTAATGAGAGGGTTTGTGGCAATTGTAATTCTTGCCATTGTTTTAGCAAATGTTTTTGGTGCAAATGGAGTTTGGATATCTTTTCTTGGCGCAGAAATAGTCACTTTCATAACAATTATTTTGACCTACAGTTTGAAAAAATCCGACCAGGAGCATTAAGTTGCCATAAGTCGGATTTTTATTTTATAAAATAGAGTTTCTTATAAAGTTGTAAAACTTCTGAACAGAGGTGCTCATTGCAGTATTTTTATTTACAACAAGACATACTTCACGCATTGGAACTTTTTCTTCAATTGGTATAGGAAAAACCTTGTTGTTAAGTATAAGTTCAGTAGCCATATCCTTTGGGTAAAATCCAATACCAAGATTGTGCATAATCATCGCAAGAATCTGGTCAGTTGTGGCAACTTCCATATCAGGAGTAAAAGGTATATTGTGAGCTATGTAAAACTTATTGTAAAGTTCAAATGTACCTGTTCCTTCAGAAAGACTAATCAGTGGAATATCAGTCAGTTCCTTAAGACTCTGAGTGGTATCAGCCAGATATTTATATTTTTCGCCACCAATTAATATCTCCTGACAATCACGAAGAGGTATTTTTTTCAATGGTTTTTTAATAGTCATAGGAGTGGTAATAACCGCCAAATCAATAAGGTTTGCTCTCATTGCCCTGATGGCTTCCGGCGTTGAATGGTTGAATATACGGATTCTTATGTTGGGAAATTGTTCGTGAAATATTTCAAGCCTGTCCAAAAGGAATAGTTTTAAAGCATTCTCACTTACACTTAATGTAATGATACCCTTTTCAAATGTATTGTCCTGATGAACCTCTTCTTCACCTAAAGTAAGATGCTTGTAGGCAATGGATACATGTTTGTACAATTTTTTTCCTTCCGGTGTTAAAACAATGCCACGGTTGGAACGCATGAACAATTTGCAGTCAAGTTCCTGTTCTAAGTTGCTCATACATCTGCTAATGTTCGGCTGACTGTTTTGCAACATTTCAGCAGCTTTGGTAAAACTTTTATATTTTGCTACAAAATAAAAAATTCTATAATAATCAAAAGTAATCATTTCGAACCTCCAAAGTAAAAAATAAAATTTGCATCTGAAAATATTTCGTTATGTGTAAAGATATATAGTAAAAATATTGTAAATAACTATATAACCGTTCTATGCCATATAGACTTTTAAGTGTGTCAAATTAAACCACAACCTAAAAAAATTAAGTAAATTTAAATTTTTTTAAGAGTTTTTATACTAATGTATAAATTTACCATAAATGTACAAAAAAACCAAAATTATATGTACTTTTTATACAATACCATATTAAAATGATATAGTAAATATATTAAATATATATTTTACATATTACAAAATATGGAGTTATAATACATTTCGGTTAGAAAAGTTGTCATGAAAGGAAGTGAAACTGTTGAATGACATTGTTAACAGATTATTAGAAGAACTGAATTGCGATGTAGAGTTTACAATTCCAATCTTTGGTGGCATTCCAATTTATGAATCAGTAGTAGTAACTTGGGTTATAATGCTGGCAGTTTTTCTGATTTGTGTTCTACTTGTTAGAAAGTTAAAAGTAGAAAACCCAAGCAGAAAGCAACTGGTTTTGGAAACGAGATCGGAAGAGCGTCGTGTAGGGAAAGAGTGTAGATCTCGGTGGTCG
>URQO01000062.1 GCA_900550135.1 uncultured Eubacterium sp. | reverse complement strand
CATTGAACTACACCCGCAAAGTCGGGGTGACAGGATTCGAACCTGCGACCTCCTGATCCCAAATCAGGCGCTCTAGCCAAGCTGAGCCACACCCCGAGTTCTTTGTGCTTTTTCACAACGCAAGAGTTATTATAGGGGAACACGGAAATAAAGTCAAGCATTTTTTTTGATTTTTTTCAAAAAATTTTTTTATCCTTATTTTTAGCCTATATATACTGGATTCTTATATCAAATTTTCCATCATCCAAAATCTGCATTTTTGCATAAGTAGGTTTATGATTTAACTGTCTTGGATTGGTAACGCTACCGGGATTTACAACAATCACCCCACTATATACTGAATTTTCAGGTACATGTGTATGTCCATACATTGCAATATTGCAATTATTTTCCATAGCCGCATAACACAGCCTGTCTGTTCCAAAATTTACTCCATAATTGTGACCATGTGTTATTAAAATTCTGTTTTTACCAAATTCCACAACTTGGGACAACGGATTTTCAGATGTGAAATCGCAGTTACCTCTTACTTTATAAATTTTTGTTTCAAATATTTCTGCAAGTTGCTCATCCTGACCTATCAAATCTCCTAAATGAATCACAGCATCTACATCTTTTTCTTTTTCGGCAATTTTTCTTACATTATCCAGTTTTCCATGACTATCACTTATAATAATTATATTTTCCATATCTACTGAAGTTTTCCTTTCAAAATTTCTTTCATTTGTTCTAAAGCCTTTCCACGATGACTTATACTGTTCTTTAATTGTGGGGACATTTCCCCCGTTGTCATTTCAAATTCAGGTACATATACTATTGGATCATATCCAAATCCATTTTTACCTTTTTGTTCATATGCAATAACACCTTCAATTGTACCTTTACATGTCAAAATCTCCCCATTTGGAAATGCAACAGCCATTGCACAAACAAATCTTGCACTTCTTTCTGATCCTTTTGCATCTTTTAATTTGTCAATTATATACTGATTTTTTATATCATAACTTGTATCTTCACCTAAAAATCTTGCTGAATAAATACCTGGTGCGCCATCCAAATAATCCACTTCCAAACCTGAATCATCTGCAATAGCTATTTCTCCTGTAATTTCCATAATGGTTTTAGCCTTAATAATTGCATTTTCTTCAAAGGTTACTCCATCTTCAACAATATCAACATCCACTCCTGCCTGTTTCATTGTGCAAAGTTCCACATCAAAATCTTCCATCATCATGTTTACTTCACGAACCTTATTTTCATTTGTTGTTGCAAAAATAATCCTTTTCATTTTCTGTCTCCTTAGTTTTTTATTTTAATGTATATGCCTTTAGGCAAATATTACATCCCTGCTCTTCAGCTGACTGCCAATTAGTTCCTGCCGAACTAAAATAGCCTTCGCCATCTGTCAAATCTACGTTTCCCTCCATGGCTTTTGTTTGCATTTCAACAGGTATTATTTTAAAATTATCATCATTATTTTTATTAGTTGCCTTTATTGTTACACAAAACTTTTTGTCTTTTTTAAGTTGATATTTTTTATCCAATTTTATTGTATAATATCCTTTATTTTTTATTATTCCACTAGCAGCCACATGGCTTCTTTCCTTCAAAGAATCCACACCTTTATATTGTTCGCAAACAAAAACCTGATAGTCTACATTTCCTGTAGCCACATAGAATCCTACTGCTGTTAATTTTTCATTATTTTTTGCTTTGTATACATTTGAAAAATATGCTGATTTTTCATTTTCAAATCCCATGGAGCCTGTCCAACCACATAAATCACTTTGATAAATATTATCATAATTGTCCGTATTTTCCACATCTGTATAACAAACATTATTTGTTCCTATGCAATCATCATAATAAGAAACATAAAAGGTGCCATTGTATCCAAAATTGCTTCCCCAACTGTTCATGCAGATAAAAGCTCCATCACCTTCTATTGAGCTGTCATTAAACAATTCTTTTGAATAGTTATCATCCCATCCAATTATAACAACATCATGATTTGGCGATTTATTTCCTTTATAGCAATACGCATATTCTAACTGGTTATAGTACACTGAAGTAGATGCACTGCTTTTCATTGACATATACATTGAACTTTCCACTCCGCCATACTTGTAAATCATCTCTTTTATCTGTTTATAATCTTTTTCAGGCAAAATTTGAGCTTCCTGAACATGTTTTACCACTTTGGCTTTGGGATTATAACTAGAGCTTCCATAGGGATCATCACTGTCCAAAACCGGCCCTTTCCATGCCATTAAATATGCCATAGACATCATATAATCTCCACCATCCTGAATATCTTCAGACATTGCATTATTTCTTATAAGATTGTTTTCTGAAAAATCAAATCTTTCTTCCGGCATCAATGAAGTCTCTAATGCTGTCAACGTTGCAAATGCCCAGCATGTACCATAATTTCCCTGATTTTTTGCCGGAACGCTTCTTTTTTTGTCTAAATAACTGTATCTTTTTGGTAAATAACTTTGTTTGATTGCCTTGTCAGTAAACGAATAACTGTTGTTTTTACTGGTCCACTTTGCATTATAGTTAAAATAATCCTTAAAAACTGTTGCCGGTATATATATTGTATTATTTTTCTTTACAACATAATCATTTAATTTATATTGTGTATCATTATAAATTATATTTCTACTGTCAATATACATAACTGCAACATTACTGCCTTTTTCAACAACAATTCGTTTGTTGTCATAAACGTTTTGCGCACAATTAAACAAATTCGTAATAACATTAATATCCACCATTAATGTCATATTATGGTTCATATACACTTTATTTTTATCCAATTCTGCTTTTTTGCCATCCACATATAAATTAATTTTATTTTCATTAGCCTTTTTGGCCATAATACTTTTCCAGTTATTCTTAGTATTAGTCTGTGCATTCATTACATCTTTTTCCACAATCTGTCTTGAGAATGTAAACACGATTCCAATAACTACAGCAAAAATCACAACAATTGGAATATAGAAAATAACTACTTTCTTCCTATTCATATGTTTTTCCTTATCTATTTTTTTTAGGTGGTTTTGGCCCCATAAACTGATAAAAATACGTCTTTAACATGCCATTATATATTTTTCTGTTTTTAGTTGCTTTCACTTTCATGTCTTTCTCAGCATTCTCATAAGAAGTAATAACAAAAGCAGACCAGCAGTCAAGATTTCTGTATCTATCACCTAATTGAGCATATATCTTTTTTAATGCCTCTTTTTCTTCAAGCCTTTCACCATAAGGTGGATTTGTAATAATGAAACCATATTTTTTGCTATGACTTAATTTTTCCACAGGTCTTGTTTGAAAATGTATCAGATGATCTACCCCGGCATTTTCTGCATTTTTTCTTGAGTATTCTATCATTTCAGGATCAATATCGTATCCCTGAATATCAACTTCTACATCTTCATTCATTTGATTGTAGGCCTCATCTACTGCCTCATACCAACACTTCTTTGGAATAAAATTAGTCCATTTTTCTGCAGTGAATTCTCTGTTCATACCTGGAGCAATATTTGCTGCCATCATTGCTGCTTCTATTGGAAACGTTCCACATCCACAAAAAGGATCTACTAAAATTCTATCCTTATGCCATGGCGTAAGCATAATAAGAGCTGCTGCCAATGTTTCTGAAATTGGCGCCTTTGCAGTATTCTTTCTATATCCACGTTTATGCAAAGACTCTCCTGTTGTATCCAATGCTATAATTGCCTCATCTTTATAGAAAAACACTCTGATTGGATAATCATCGCCGTCCTCATCAAACCAATTCACCTGATATTCCATTTTTAATTTTTCTACAATTGCCTTTTTTACAATTCTTTGAATATCCGAAGGGCTAAAAAGTTTGCTTTTTACAGTACTTGCTTTTTTTACCCAAAACTTTCCGTTTTCAGGTATAAATTCTTCCCAATCAAGACTTTTTACCTGTTCAAAAAGTTGATCATAAGTAGTTGCCTTTACACGTCCTACCTGAATCAAAATTCTCTCTGCTGTTCTTAAAAACACATTTGCCCTGCATACTGCCAGCGCATCACCTTCAAACGTTATTCTTCCATCTTCAACTTTTATTATTTCATATCCCAAATCTATAATTTCTTTTTTTAATACTGACTCAATGCCAAAATGGCATGGAGCTACCAATGTTAATTTATCCATTTTTATATTCCTTTGTATTTATTTTGTATGCAATTTTCTCGCAATCTTACCCTTAATAATAACATTAATTTACCATGTGTATCAACTGTTATTATCTATATTTTTCTTATTTTGAAATAATGCTTTCTATATTCTATTTTTATTTATACTTTTCGATTTCACTGTACCATTTATTTATATTTATCAACAATACTCTATATGCTACATTATTTATATTTATCAACAGTACTTTATATGCTTACATCATTTATATTTATCAACAATACTCTATATGTTACATTATTTATATCCACCAACAACACTATATACTCTGTATCCTTTATCAGCCATTTCACTTGCTAATTTAAAACTAAGACTTCCCCTGTTGCAATACAAAATCCATAAGTATTCTTTTTTATTAAAGCACTCTATTTTTTCAACTGTTGCCATTGGAATATTCATTGCATTTTCAATGTGTGAATTATAATATTCCTTTTCAGATCTTAAATCCACTACAATATATCCAGGCTCTGTTGATTTTTCTTTTGCTTCATCAAGTGACATCAAATTAAATTTTCCCATATACATTCCTTTATTTCTTCTTTATAATTAATCTATTATCTTCCTATGTTAAGGTGCATACAAAATGATATAATTTTTAATACAAAAAAAGCTCACAGTAAAAACCATGAGCCTTTATGCGTTAATCACATCTTAGTATTTAGAACTATCTTTTTTTGATGTTCCACTTTTTGAATTACAGTCTGATGCATCACTTTTAGATGTGCCCTTATCTGATGCACTGTTTTTACTCTTTGATGAGCTGTAATTTTCTTTATCTGTTACATCATTACAGTCTGAAACTTTCTGTGATTTTGAATAATTCTTAGCCATAATAACCTCCTAAAACAATTGTTTTTCACAACCATTATTATGGCTGTTTTTATTTGAATTATTCACTTTCCGTACTTTTATTTATTTGATTTTATTATTTTCATTTTTTATTTTTCTTTTATTTTTTCACTTTATTTTTATTCTTTGTTATTGTTACTTTTATTATTTAATTTTGTTTCATACTTTATCTTTTTACACTTATGCTTATTATTCATCGTTCTTTTGCTGTTCTATTTTTTTGCATTCGTTTCACTTTGAATACTTTATTATTCCTGTAATAATATTACTTTTATTAAATAAATTTAGTTTCTGTTCCTACTTATTTCTAATAGCATCAATTGGTCTCTTTGAAGCAATTTTATAAACAGGAACAAAACTTGCAAGAAATGCGATTCCTACACTAATTAAAAGTAACAATGCAACCTGTCGTATTCCAAAGCTAAGAATTGATATTAAAATTCCAACCTCTATTCTCAATGCGTTATTTATTATCATTGTTAATATTCCTGTTGTCACACATGCCAACACAAAGTTAATCATTGCAATTACAAAACTTTCTGCGAAAAAGATTCTAAATACATCATGACTTCTTGCACCAATGGCTCTTAATATACCAATTTCCTGTTTCTTATAAGAAATACTTGTTGCTATAAAGTTTGCCAACATAATCATTGCAAATATTGCGAATCCAATTCCTACATATAAAAATGCTTTGGACAGTACTTTTAAAACCTCGTTAACTGAATCAAGTTCATATGTTACTGAATTTTGCATCTGATATTTCATTCCATCCTGTTCTGTATAACAGTATCTTACCAGTTTTTCTATATCTCCACTTGTCTTTGGCATTCCGGTAATTGCAAAAGAATATTCACCCTGAGCTTTCTTCCACTTACTGTTAAAATTGTAAATATTTTGCGGAACCACATATACTCCGTTATAATTTTCATTTTTGCTGCTGTCAACATAACCTACAACTTTAATTTTATTTTCTTCTTTTGATGTCTTATCATCACCATAATTTATAGTGAATGTATTGTTTTTCAAATACTTAATTGTTTCTTTTTCGCTTTTTCCCTTATTAAAGAAACCAATATTTATAATATCAACAATCACTTCATTATCTGCAAGTTTTTCTTTTTTAGCCCCTATCCAATGTATGTCTTTCATATTAATATCCTTTAATGATGCCATTTTATCTCCGTTGATTTCTGCATTGTCATTGTTAAGATAAATATATGCTTCGTTTAATTTAATAAAATTCCCCTTATTTGCAATAAGTTGATTCATTTTTTCTTTTCCAACAATAGCAACAGTTGAAAGGCTGTACTGCTGAATATTATCCAACTCATTTGTTAATGCAAAAGTCACCAACTTTTCAGCTGAAGTTTTTTTGCTTTGATCCTCTGCTACTGCCTCATAACGTTTCATATCTACGTTGGTATTGAAAATTCCTACTATCTTGTATTGGTTATTTCCCAATGCAATACTTTTGCCAATAAGGTCGTTATAAGATTTTATTTCAACTTTTTCACCTTTGCCTGATGGAACATAACCTGCTTTTTTAAATGTTTCAAATACATATTCACTAATTGCAATATCATTGTTATTGCCTGTTGGAATTTCTCCTGCTAACACCTTATATCCCATTTTTTCTATTTGCTTTTTTGTAAAAGATGTAAATCCACTCATATATGTGGCATAATTTGTTCCTTCATCATTTTCTGACAATTTTACACTTTGATCAATGTTTTCTAAAGAATATGTCTCGTCATTTCCTACAACACCTGTAAATGTTAATCCTGTATCTTTATTTATTTTTTTAATGTCATCCTTTGATAAGTAATTGTCCCACTGACTCCAGTAAGTTCCAAGTCCTGACCCATGCTTAATTGATTTTTGTACTGTTGCATACTGTACTTTTGTATCAAGAATTGATTTTGTACATGTTTTAATATGATTATAATTTCCAAATGTATCTGCCAACGCAAACAATGTAAATGCTACAAATGAAAGCAATATTGTAATTGCAAGTCTTATCTTTTTATGCTTTAAGCTGCTAGTACCAATCTTAAATGCATTTTTTAATGGTAATTTTGATTTTATAAGTTTAAAACTTTTATCTTCATATTTAATTTTACTTTCATCTGTTTCTGTAAATTTTTTAGTATCAGTGTTTCCTACTTTTACTTTTATGTCCTTATTAAGATTATCCAAATAATTATTTATCAAGATTCTATCTTCCTCTGTTAAATGATAACCTTTGTTGATTATTATTGAGTCATCGTCAAACTTTAAACTTTCTGAATATTCAGATGAATATTTATTGTCAATAATATTATCACTGTTTTTTTCCACATCACTTATGACTTTCCCATCAGCCAATTCAATAATTCGATCACCATAAGTTTCAGCAAACTCTCTATCATGGGATACAACTATAATTAATTTATCCTTTGATAATTTTTTCAAGGTATCCAATACCTGTTTTCCTGTATTTGAATCAAGTGCACCTGTTGGTTCATCTGCCATTATAATCTGTGGATTTTTTACCAATGCCCTTGCAATTGCAACTCGCTGTTTTTGTCCTCCTGACAATTCATTTGGTTTTCTATTACCAAATCCTGTTAAATCAACTTCCTCTAATATTTTATTTATCTGCTGGTCTGTTGCTTTTTTATTTTGAAGTTCTAATGCCAAGGCAATATTTGCTCCTACAGAAAATTCTTCTAAAACATTGTATTCCTGAAAAATAAATCCGACGTAAGTATTTCTGTACGAATCAAAATGACTTTGTTTAAAATCTTTCGATGACACTCCTTTTATAATTATTTCACCACTATCATATTTATCTAAACCGCCCAGCAAATTAAGCAATGTTGATTTTCCACTTCCTGATTTGCCAAGTAAAAACACTAAACCTTTTTCAGGAAACTTAATAGATATATTATTTAATGCATTTACTGAAACTCCCTTTTTCATTTTGTAAATTTTTTTCAAATTACGTACTTCTAACATTGTTGCTCCTTTTAGTTTTATATATTAATTGTACTATCTCAAATAATATATTTAAAGATATAACATACTTCCTAAAATGTGTCAACAATATTTTTTTTAGCAATAATTTTATTTTACAAAGGATTATATACTGAAGATTATAATCTTATTAATTTTTTTAGAATAGTTAAGCAAAGACCAAATATTATATAATTTTTTTATTAAACATGTTTTTTGTATTTTACATAATATGAAACTTCTCTAAAATTTTTATTGCAAAACAAAGAATGTCCCTTGCGAAATTCTACTCCCCAGTGTGTGTTGTCCTGCATCTATTTTCTTCTCGCACCAGTGTGTGTTGTCCTGCAACTATTTTCTTCTCGCACCAGTGTGTACCTCTAGTGGAACGTTTTTTTATTTAATAAGAAATTCTAAAGGAATTTATTATTAAATAAAAAAAAGACTTTTGAAAAAATCAAAAGTCTTTAAAGTGTGCGTGAAAGGATTCGAACCCTCGGCCTTCTGGTCCGTAGCCAGACGCTCTATCCAGCTGAGCTACACGCACATATTATATTAACAACAGATGATATTGTACTACATTGCAGAATATATGTCAATGTATAATACTCAAACATATTATATATAAATGAATATTTTTAGTATCTAATAAACTATTGCTGTATTCATGTAAAAAGAGATATCAAATAAATGATATCTCTTTTATGCCGGTGACCGGAATCGAACCGGTACTGTGTTGCCACAACAGGATTTTAAGTCCTGCGCGTCTGCCAGTTCCGCCACACCGGCTAAATTACCATAATGATAATTTAGTGGGACCTACAGGGCTCGAACCTGTGACCCCCTGCTTGTAAGGCAGATGCTCTCCCAGCTGAGCTAAGATCCCATACAGAATTTTGACTGCCCTATTAATATAAACGTTTAGGTAAATAATGTCAAGCACTTTTTCTATTTTTTTTAAAATAATACAGGCACAATCCAAATTAAGGATTATGCCCATATTTCAAATGGATTATGGGTGGGAGAGTAAATCCATTAAATTGCGTGATTTTACTGACAAATTTACTTCATTGTAAGCTGTATTCTTTTACGTTTTTTGTCAACGCTTAATACTCTTACTTTTATTACATCACCTACTGACACTACGTCAAGTGGGTGTTTGATAAATTTGTCACTCATTTCAGAAATGTGTACCAATCCATCCTGATGTACTCCAATATCAACAAAAGCCCCAAAATCAATAACATTTCGAACAGTACCTTTAAGTTCCATTCCTTCTTTTAAGTCATCAAAGTCCAGTACATCACTTTTTAAAATAGGCTTTGGCATTTCGTCTCTTGGATCACGTCCCGGCTTTTCCATTTCACCTATCATATCCTTTAATGTAATTTCATCTGTACCAATTTCTTCTGCCACATTTTTATAATCTCTTATTTCTTTTGATAATTTTACCTGACCTGAAAGAATATCCTTTGTTGTAAATCCGTATTTTTCAAGTAATTTTTTGGCAGGCGCATAACTTTCAGGGTGAACGCTTGTATAATCAAGAGGTTCTTTTCCATCTCTTATTTTAAGGAAACCTGCACACTGTTCAAAGGCTTTTGGTCCAAGTTTTGCAACCTTTAGCAATTCTTTTCTGCTGGCAAACTGTCCGTTTTCTTCTCGGTAAGTAACAATATTTTTTGCAACTGCCTTGCTAATACCTGACACATATTCAAGTAATGGTGCAGAAGCTGTGTTTAAGTCAACACCTACATTATTTACACAATCTTCTACAACATTTCCAAGAACCTCTTCCAGTTTTTTCTGGTTCATATCGTGCTGGTACTGTCCCACACCTATTGCTTTTGGCTCAATCTTTACAAGCTCTGCCAATGGGTCCTGAAGTCTTCTAGCCATAGATGTAGCACTTCTTTGTCCAACATCAAAGTTTGGAAACTCCTCTGTTGCCAGCTTACTTGCTGAATAAACAGAAGCTCCTGCCTCATTTACAATAACATATTCAAGTTTTGTAGGACATTCCTTAATAATATCAACAACTACTGCTTCTGACTCTCTTGACGCTGTTCCATTTCCAAGGGAAATCAAACTAACATTATATTTTTTTATTATATCAAGTACAGTTTTCTTTGATTCTTCTATTTTATTTTGTGGTGCAGTCGGAAATATTACTTTTGTGTAAAGTACCTTTCCTGTAGGGTCAACTACTGCAAGCTTACATCCCGTTCTAAATGCAGGATCCCAACCAAGAACTGTTTTTCCTGCAATAGGTGGCTGCATTAACAATTGTTTTAAATTCTGTCCAAATACAGTTATGGCTCCATCTTCTGCTTTTTCAGTAAGACTGTTTCTTACATCTCTTTCCACTGCCGGCTTTATAAGACGGGTATATCCGTCTTCTATTGCTTCCTTTAATACATCAGTGTATGGTGATGTACCAGCTATCATTGATTTTTCCAAAACCCTGATTATATTATCATCAGGCATTTCAATTTTAACAGCAATCACTTTTTCCTTTTCTGCCCTGTTTATTGCCAATATTCTGTGTCCCGGAATTTTATCTACACCTTCTGTATAATCATAATAATTTTCATATGGTGATTCCACTTCAGGAGCTTTTGCTTTTGATACAATCATACCATGTTTCATAACAGTATGTCTTATACCATTTCTAAACTCAGCATTGTCAGATACAACCTCTGCAATAATGTCCTTTGCACCTGCAATGGCATCTTCTATACTCTCGACACCTTTTTCCTGGTCTATATAATCTTTTGCCACATCTTCAGGTGACTTTGTACCTTTTTGTAAAAGGAAAATATTTGCCAAAGGTTCCAGCCCTTTTGCCTTAGCCTCTGTAGCTCTTGTTTTTCTTTTTGGTCTGTATGGTCTGTAAATATCATCTACAGCCATAATTGTATCAGCTTTTTCTATTTTTTCTTTTAATTCATCAGTCAACTTTCCCTGTTCTGTAATAGATGCAATGACTGTTTCCTTCTTTTCTTCTAAGTTTCTAAGATACTTTAATCT
>URQO01000061.1 GCA_900550135.1 uncultured Eubacterium sp. | reverse complement strand
TCAAGCCAGCTACGCTGCCTTAATGAACCAACGGCGTTAGAAGCACTTTCTCCAAATTTATTACCAGCCTTAAATTATAACAATAGTATTTTTCTGATAGGTCTTTTATTTTATAACATACAATTTTGTTAAAAACACTTTTTTGCCAGATGTTCATTGCATTAGTAAGCAATTTACATCCTTTTTATGCTTCCAAAATTGATTTTAAGAAATTTTGTGTTCTTGGATTTTGTGGATTGTTGAACACTTCTTCAGGTGTTCCTTCCTCTGCAATAATTCCATCTGCCATAAAGATTACTCTGTCAGCAACTTCCTTGGCAAATCCCATTTCGTGGGTAACACACAACATAGTCATTCCTTCTTTTGCAAGATCTTTCATAACCTGCAAAACATCACCAACCAACTCAGGATCAAGAGCTGATGTAGGCTCATCAAAAAGCATGATTTCAGGCTTCATGGCCAAGGCTCTTGCAATAGCCACACGCTGCTGCTGTCCACCTGATAATCTGTTTGGATATTCATCTGCCTTATCTTCAAGCCCTACGTTTTTAAGTAACTCCAAAGCTTCCTTTCTTGCAGTTTCCTTATCAACTTTCTTTACCTTAATAGGTGATATCATAATGTTTTCCAAAACTGTTTTGTGTGGGAACAAATTAAATCTCTGAAAACACATTCCCATTTCAAGAAGCAATTCCTTTTGCTTTTCCTTTGAAATACGCTCAACAGTTTTGTCATCTTCTCTATGAAGGAACAAATCTCCCTTTATAAAAATCTTTCCACTTGTAATCTTTTCAAGTTGGTTAAGTGAACGAAGATATGTGGACTTACCTGCACCTGATGGTCCGATAATACAAATAACCTCGCCTTTTTTAACTTTCAAATTGATATCCTTTAACACTTCCAAAGAACCAAAGCTTTTGCTTACGTGTTCTGTTTCTAAAATATATTCACTGCTCATTACCGCACCTCCTATTCATAAATTGAGAACTTCTTCTCAATTTTGTTAAATATATAAGTGAAAAATGCTGTAATTATCAGGTAAATAATTAAAGCCGGAATAAATACTATATATGAGCCATCACTGTTCATAATACTGTTTGATATTGTTGTAATGTCCATCAGTGAGATGGCAAATACAAGTGATGCATCTTTTAACACCATGATAAACTCATTACAAATAGCCGGAAGCATTCTTCTAATAGATTGTGGTATAACAATCAACGACATAGTCTGTCCATAGTTCATACCTAATGCCTTGGCTGCTTCGTACTGTCCTTTGTCAATAGACTGAATTGCTGCTCTTACAATTTCAGCACAGTATGCACCTGAATTAAGTGCAAATGCTATAAGTGCTGCAATAAAAGCTCCCTTGTACACTCCGTCTGCATCTGCTGCCGAGAAAAAATCTCTCCATGCAAATCCAAAAAGTCCCGGCACTGTAAAGTACACTACAAATAACTGTATCAACAAAGGCGTGCCTCTGAAGAAAAATACATATGCACTTGATAACTTGTTGATAATCTTATTTTTAGATATCTTTCCTAAAGCAAGAAATACACCTAATATTACACCTAATATAACTGTAAATGTTGTAAGTGAAATAGTAAGTTTTGCTCCGTGAAGCATATTTTCCTTACATCCTAACATTCTATATGTGTAATTTACCATTTGGCCTACCACACCTGTCACTCCACTGTCTGCCTTGTAGATTTTTCCTGCAAATCCTATAAACTTCTCGCTAAGTTCTGTTGCTCCTGATGTAGAAAATGCTGAGTAATTGATAATAATCAAATCATTGTATGCCGATGAAACTCTCTTTCTTGATAAACTTTTGTCCTTTTCAATCATTCTCTGCATCTGTGGTGATGCCTGACTTATCATTTCAGTTTCACTTGGCTTAACTGATGACAGTATGGAAGCTGCAATGATTAATAAAATCACAATACATGTGATAATTTTAGTTTTCTTTTTCCAACTTTTTATGTTTACTATTCTCTTTAAAGTGTTCATAAATACCTATTTCTATCCTATATTACTTTGAAAACCAGTAGTCTGCTGTATCTTTTAAGAATCCGTCTTTGTCCATGCCTGCTAATGCTTTGTTAATAGCTTCCTGAAGTTTTGCGTTGTCTTTTCCAATAGCAATACCAAATTCTTCAGGCTCTTTTGTATCTGAATATGCCTTTTCATATTTGTCAGGGTTCTTTGCTACAAAGCTGTCTGCAACTGTGCTATCTACTACTACTGCATCAATTTCGCCATTTGTTAACTGTGTGAAGCAGTTTAATAACTTATCATTTGCTGCTACTTCAACGTTGATTGTCTTTGTTGATTTATATTCTGACATAAGCTGATCAGATGTTGTACCTTTCTGTACACCTACTGATTTGCCGTCAAGGTCATTTAAACTGTTAATCTTTAAGTCGCTACCCTTCTTTACAACTACTGTCTGATAGTTTGTAATATATGGTGTTGAAAAAAGAACTGCTTTCTTTCTGTCAGCATTGATTGTTACTGCTGAACATACTACGTCATAGTCTTTTCCAATCTTTCCTAAAATACCATCAAATGATGTGTTGATGAAGTTTACTTTAAGACCTAATCTCTTAGCAACTTCTGTAATTATATCAATGTCAAATCCTTCAGGTGTCTTTCCATCTTTCTGTAAAGTTTCAAATGGTGCATATCCCATTTCAGCTCCAACTGTAAGAACTCCATCAGCAACAAATGTTGCTCCTGTTGCGTCAATTGTTTCTACCTGTGTTGTTTCATTCTTTGTTTCTTTTTTGTCTGATGACTTGTCAGAACCACAAGCTGTAAGTACAGTCATTGCAAGAACTGCTGTCATAACTACTGCTAAAAACTTCTTCATGTTTTTACTCCTTTTCTATAAATATAATTGTGTTTGTCAAATCAAAATACTATAAGCATCTGATTTTCAACATGTTTTTGCATTATGCATACAGAAAAAGACAACGGACTGTGGACCATTGTCTTTACTCCTATGCACAAATTAGATAATAAACTACAAAATATTTCATGTCAATATTTTTAACCTTTTTCTTGCATAAATATATTATTTTTTGAATAATTATTCATATTATTAAGAAAACTACCTTAATTTGTTGATTACTACTTCTTAAGTTTTCCTATTGTGCTTCCATATTTCACTTTTGTTTCTATATCTTTATCAGTGTTTTCAAAATAACTATTCTCAATCTCAACTTTGTCTTTTTCAAGTAGCACTACAATAGTAGAACCACCGTATAAAAACATTCCTTTTTCTGCTTCTTTTTTAACATATCCTGACTTTTGATGGTTTTTAATTTTCCCAATCATCATGGCTCCAACCTCTATCTGGGCAATTGTGCCAAAGTTCTCTGTTTTTATAATAGAATACTCCCTACTGTTTCTTGTAAACACAGGATATTTGTTTACTGCAATAGGTCTTACTGTATGAAGTTGTCCTTTTATCGCTTTGTTTTCAATAATTTCACCATTGTCTACATAACCGTATCGGTGATAATCATCTACGCATAATCTAAACACAAGACATGTTCCACCTATAAAGTCCGGCGCTTTCTTGCTATCTTCAATTAAATCAGATACTTTATAAATACTCTTCTTAATATTAAATGTTGAATTTTCTGTAATATGATAGGCTGAAAGTCTTGCATCACAAGGGGAAACAAAAGCCTCACTATCCAAACATACAGGTCTTTTTTCTTTTAATATTTTTCTTGTAAAGCAGTCATTAAAACATTTGTAATCTGCTTTTTCATAATCTGCCATATTGATATTGTTGTTTTTTATAAATCCCTTTATATGGATTTTTGAAATGGCAGAATCCATATAAGCCCCACCAATTTTTGAAATGACGGGGCTTATAAGTATCTTCAGTACCACACGACCGGGTACTGTATTATATAAAAATCTTAATATTGCTGATTCTCTATTTTCCATATTATCTCACAAACAATCTTACTAAAATTACTGCAATAAACTCTAAAGCACCTAAAAATACCATAAAGTAAATCATTGCTGTTCCAGGTTTTTTAAGTTTGAATTTCATAACAAATAATACCGCTACAACTATAAGTAAAAGGTAATAAACGTATGAAATATTAATTCCATTTATATATAAAATATGTCTTAGCAACAAAAATCCCGGGAAAATAAGTGCTGTTGATGTAACAGGCAATCCAAAATAGTGTTTCTTATCTCCAAGACCTTCACCCTGTGTTTCTTCAACTGTAATGTTAAAGTAAGCAAGTCTTACAAGTGCTGCCAATACAAACAATGCGCTAACAGCAATAATTACTGCAAGTGGCACTCCGCATAAGAAACTTCTGTCTATTAATTTATCAGGTTTTGCTACTTCCAATCCTGCCAAAAACTTGTCACTATTGAACAGTCCCATGCCAATGGCAACAGGTAACACACCAAACGCAACCAGATCTGACAATGAATCAATCTGTACACCAAAATCCTTTTCCTTTTTTGTTCTATTTTTCTTTGAACGTGCTACCCTTCCATCAAAAGTATCACATAATCCACATAGTAATAAAAACATTGCTCCAATATATGGATGTCCATGTCCTGACAATGACACCAATGTACCTGTCACTGCTGATAATAATGAACAATATGTAAGTATTACTGTATAATCCCAAATTCCTAACATTTTTTCTTTCGTCTCATTCCTTTCAATGCCTTTAGCAAATATGCTACTAAGGTAATTAATCCACAAACTATAATGCAACAGTAGAAAGAAATTCCTCTACTTAAAAGCTCAATGCTGACACTGTCGTTTACCAAATGACCAAATCCATCAATAAATAAATAGTCTGCAGCACCTACAGCCCCCGGTATTGGCACACTGTTTGAGCCTAATACAACAAAACCCTGTGCAACAAATGCATCTAATATCTTTGTTCCACCGATACCGATAAACACGCACACAGACACCATAATAAGTGATAATCTTTGTAATAAATTAAATACAAATGCTACAAATATATGCTTTTTGTTACACATAATTGCCGTGGCACACTCTTTATATTGTATTTCTACGCTTTTTAATTTTTGTTGTTTTTTTGTAATATCTTTAACCAAATGCATCCTCTTAAACAGTCTCAAAAAGAAGTTTGCACACTTTGTAATAATTTTTTCCTTATATACTAATAACAGGAACAATGTCAAAAGTACAAACTGTACGCAAATTCCTACGGTAATCATAATCTTTGAAACTACACTGAAATGCATAATCATTGTTGGTCTTGTAACAAAACACACAACACCTATAACAATAATTGATACGGTGTATAAAGTCAAGTTTACAAGCAATATAATAGTCGTTGCAGCTCCCGGTATTTTGTCCTTCATCATAAAATATGCTGACGCCGGTTGTCCACCTGTAGCTGACGGTGTAATAGCTGAAAAATATATGTCTGACGATGAATATACCAGACTTTTTCTAAATGAAATTTTGTATCCAAAAGTCTTACATAATACTTTCAATGCCAATGCTTCAAATACAAAAAATCCACACATGCAAAGTATTGCACCTATAATCCAGCCGGGAGATACATTTTTTACATAGTTTACAAATCCCTCAAATGTGAAGGAATCATTGCTTCCTACCATAGCATACAGTGTAAATGCAATTAATGCAATTAACACCAAAGTCCATAGCACCTTTTTTGATAATTCTTTCATATAACTTCCTATTTCTTAAATTCACAAATCTGTTTTTATTGGTTCTACTTTTATTTACAATTCTTTTGTTATCAACTTCTTATTTCTTTAATTTATAATTTAATTTCTTATTGCTTTGATTTGCTGTTTAATTTCTTTTTCTGTCTTTTAATTTCTTTTCTACCTTAAAATATATTCTTCCTAAATCAAACTTTTTGGAAATAAACAACATAAGTTCTACTAACAACACAGCTGACACTATATCTAAGAATACATGCTGTTTTATCATAACTGTTGAAGCAAATACCAACAGTGCCATAACAAACATTGTTATCTTATATCCTTTTCCAACCTTTTTACACTTCATTGCACCTCTAAAGCAAATCCAGTTTTCAAGACAATGAATAGAAGGAAATAGATTGTCAGGTGAATCCATACTATATATCAACCTTGTAAGCCATGAAAAAAAGTCGCTTCCATTTACTTCCGGTCTGACAATTGTACATGGTAAAAATATAAAACAAAGCATACAGACTATTTTTGACATCTGCTCTGCAATTGTTACCTGAAAACATACCTCTTTGCTTTCCCTACCTATAACTGTAAAGCCTACCACCCAGGACACATATGCTAAAATATAGAAAACTACCATAAATGGAACAAATGGTGTCTTATCATCTATAAATATTGATATATTGTGATGATACATTCCTGTTGTAAATAATCTGGTTCCAAAATATGCAAATGCATTAAACACAAGACATATACAAATAGGTAAAATCGCATACTTTGGCAATATTTTATATATCTTTTGCAATCTTATATCCCCTTTTCTTTTACTTTTGTACATAAAATACACCCTTAAGATTATAAACTAACATATTTACCAATATATCGCAACGTTTTTATTAATATATTTTTTTGTTGAAATTCCAAACAAAATATTGTATTCTTTAGATGTAAATTAAAAATCGTCCATGCAACTGGCGGATAAGTGGAGTTGACCACGGGGAGCATGGTTGGAGAATGTAAGTCGACCGCCTGGGCAACCTCTCTGGTTACCCAGGTGGTTTTGTTATTTTAAGGAGGATTATTAAATGGAAATGTTATCTCTTGAAAATGAATTGAAATCAAATTCATATCCAGGACGTGGAATTGTTATTGGGAAATCTCCAAATGGTAAGTTTGCAATAACAGCTTATTTTATTATGGGACGTAGTGAAAACAGCCGTAACCGTGTTTTCGTAACTGAAGGCGAAGGAATTAAGACACAGGCTTTTGACCCTTCAAAACTAGTTGATCCAAGTCTTATTATTTATGCACCTGTTCGTGTTCTTGGAAACAAGACAATTGTAACAAACGGCGACCAGACAGATACTATTTATGAATTGATGGACAAACAGCAGACTTTTGAGCAGTCACTTAGAACACGTGAATTTGAGCCTGACGGTCCAAACTACACACCTCGTATCTCAGGAATCATGCATGTTGAAGATGGAAAATACAACTACGCTATGTCTATTTTAAAGAGTAACAACGGAAATCCTGATGCATGTAACAGATATACTTTTGCTTATGAAAATCCTGTTAATGGTGAAGGACATTTTATTCATACATACAAATGCGACGGAAATCCACTTCCTTCATTTGAAGGTGAACCTAAGTTGGTTCCTATGATGGATGATATGAATGAATTTTCTGATATGCTTTGGAACAGTTTAAATGAAGATAACAAAGTTTCTCTTTTTGTAAGATATATCAATATTGAAGATGGAACTTACGAAACAAAAATTATCAACAAAAATAAATAATGTAATTTACTTATTAACATTAAATTATAATTTATTAATATTTTGTTCAGTCTTTTCTGTTCAAATAGTATTAATGATTATAACTATTAGCAACTATTGAAATCATAATTTAAAATAATTTAATTAGGAGTACTTATGAAAGAATTAGAATTAAAATATGGATGTAACCCAAATCAGAAACCTTCACGTATTTATATGGAAGAAGGAGAATTACCAATAAAGGTTTTAAACGGAAAGCCGGGATATATCAACTTCCTTGATGCTTTCAACGGATGGCAGTTAGTTAAGGAATTAAAGAAAGCCACAGGACTTCCTGCTGCTACTTCTTTTAAGCATGTATCTCCAGCCGGAGCTGCTGTTGGACTTCCTTTAAGTGAAGTTGAAGCTAAAATATACTGGGTTGATGACCTTGGAGAATTATCACCACTTGCATCAGCATATGCAAGAGCAAGAGGTGCCGACAGAATGTCATCATACGGTGATTTTATTGCTTTATCAGATGTTTGTGATGTTTCTACAGCACAGGTTATTAAGAGAGAATTTTCAGACGGAATTATTGCACCGGGATATGAACCTGAAGCGCTAGAATTATTAAAGGGTAAAAAACGTGGTTCTTATGCTATTATCGAAATCGACCCTGATTACGTTCCTAAGAAACTTGAGAGAAAAGAAGTTTTTGGTATTACATTTGAGCAGGGACGTAATGAATTAAATATTGATGATGATTTCTTCAGCAATATTGTTACAGATAATAAAGAGCTTACAGAACAGGCAAAAATTGATATGGCCATTTCAATGATTACTTTAAAATATACTCAGTCAAACTCAGTATGTTTCGTTAAAAATGGACAGGCTATCGGTGTTGGTGCCGGACAGCAGTCACGTATCCACTGCGTAAGACTTGCAGGACAAAAAGCAGACAACTGGTTACTTCGTCAGTGTCCAAAGGTTCTTAACCTTCCATTTAAGGAAGACATGAAGAGAGCCGACAGAGACAATGCTATTGACCTCTACATTGGTGATGAGTATATGGATATTTTAGCTGATGGTGAATGGGAAAGAGTATTTACAGAAAAACCTGAAGTATTTACTAAGGAAGAAAAACAGGCTTGGCTTGCTCAGGCTGAAGGAATCACATTAGGCTCTGACGCATTCTTCCCATTTAGCGACAACATTGAAAGAGCTGCAAAGAGTGGTGTTAAATATGTTGCCCAGCCAGGTGGTTCTATTAGAGACCAGGATGTTATTGATGCATGTAACAAACATGATATGGTAATGAGCTTTACCGGGCTTAGATTATTCCACCACTAAAATTTCACTTTTTATTTTATTTCAAATTTTCCACCCCTTTTGCATGTTATCAGTCTCAAGGGGTGGAATTTTGTTTTTTAATTATCTTTTGTCTAAATTTGTGAATTTTTTCCATTTATTTCTTAATTCTTTGTTAACTTTTTGTGTATTATATGGATTTGCATATGCTTTTTTGGTATGATGTTGTTCGGTATGAAAATAAACTACGGAGGGATTATTATATGAATATTTTATTTTTTTTAACACCAAAAGAGAAAGTTGCCACTATAGATGATAAGGATACATTAAGACAAGCACTTGAGAAAATGGAGCATCACGGATACTCTGCTATCCCACTTCTTAATCAAAATGGGCAGTACATAGGTACAATAAACGAAGGCGACTTGTTGTGGCACTTTAAAGACTGTGGTTTTCCAAGTCTTAAAGAACTTGAAGACTTGTCAATTCTAGATATAGACAGACGAAGAGATAATGAAGCTGTAAATATTAGCGTGTCAATGGACGAACTAGTTTCAAAGATTAGCAATCAGAACTTTGTTCCCGTAGTTGACGACAATGATGTTTTTATTGGCATTATTACACGAAAAGATGTTATTTTATATTTAAGCAATCGAGAGATTATAGAATCAGTCAACTAACAATTAATATAATATCTATAAAAGTGTAACTATTCAGCCTTTCAGCCATACCAGCTCGAATTCGCAGATTAATCTGCTTCTTCTCGCTGATTTGGGTTCCCCAAATACATGAAAACATAAATATTTGAAATCCTGCAAGCAGTCTTTCTAAATATTTATGTTTTCATGTGCATGGCTGAATGGTTACATAATTTTTATCCTAGTGCCACATCAAGCATCATCATAACAGTAAAGCCAAATGCAAATAATATTGTTCCTATATTTGAATGCTTTCCCTGTGACATTTCAGGGATTAACTCTTCAATAACCACATACATCATAGCTCCTGCTGCAAAGCTTAGTAAATAAGGCAATGCAGGTACTATAATATCCGCTGCTGCTATTGTAATTGCTGCAGCTACCGGCTCAACTGCACCGGACAGAATTCCTAACCAACAGGCTTTGCCTTTACTTTCCCCTTCAGATTTTAACGGCATTGAAATAATAGCTCCTTCCGGAAAATTTTGTATGGCAATACCTATGGCAAGTGCAATAGCTGCTGTATATCCTATGCCACTTTGTCCTGACAGCATTCCGGCAAACACAACACCTACAGCCATTCCCTCAGGAATGTTATGAAGGGTCACTGCCAAAACCAACATAGTTGTTTTTTTTAGTTTCACTTTTGGACCTTCAGCCTGTACGCTATTCATATGTAAATGAGGTATTGTTTCATCAAGTAAAAGTAAAAATAAAATACCAATCCAGAATCCTATAAATGCCGGCAAAAATGAAAACTTTCCCATATGCGACGACTGCTCAATTGCCGGTATAATAAGGCTCCAAATAGATGCTGCAACCATAACTCCAGCAGCAAATCCCGTTAAAGCCTTTTGCACTTTTACATTCAACTCTCCCTTCATAAATAGTACACAGGACGCACCTAATGACGTTCCCAAAAAAGGAATCAAAATTCCCTGCAATACTTCTTTTGTCATATTAATTACTAAACTCCTTCCCATTACCTTTTTTTTTGATAAATATTTAACTTTAATTAGTAATTAATCCTAATCCTATATATATAATATCATACAACTGCAAAAATGTTCTTTTTATTTAAACAATAACCCCATTTCAAATTAAATATTATTTTCCATTAGTATGATTTTTATATTTTTTGTAATAATAAAAAGGTAAGTTTTATAAGGAGGTTATTTATGGAATTATCAGAAAAAGAGCTTTCAGTGGTTCAGGATTTACTTACAGAAGAAGAACTACTTGTAAAAAAATTTCAAATGTTGGCAAATCACAGTCAGGATGAAACTGTAAAACAGCAAATGCTTGATATTGCAAACAAGCATCAGGGACATTTTAATGCTATTTATTCTTATTTAAATTAATGGAGAGAGATGAATTATGGAAGAAATTTATACTGAAAAAGAAATATTAGGTGATGCTTTAAACACAGAAAAAAATGCAACTAGCCTTTACAACCTTAGTGCCAATGAATGTGTTCACGAGAACCTTAGATGTACAATGATGGATTTATTACAAAAAGAGCACGATATTCAAACAGATGTGTTTAATAAGATGCACGAAATGGGCTTTTATCCTACTCCTGCTGCCGAATCAAAGAAAATGCAGGAAGCCAAAGCCAAATTTGAATGTGGATATAAAGCAGTGTAGTGGTCATTTTTGATACAATTTCTATATTGTTTTTCTATTCTAAAATCTAAAAAAAGGGTTCTAAACTTTACTTGGAGGTAAGGTTTAGAACCAATAAATAAAAGAACACTCCACCATAAGGAGTCTGTGAAATAAAGTCTGTAAATAGACATTCTATGATAAGTGATGGAGCTGT
>URQO01000060.1 GCA_900550135.1 uncultured Eubacterium sp. | reverse complement strand
GCGACCACCGAGATCTACACTCTTTCCCTACACGACGCTCTTCCGATCTTCTCCGAATTTCAAGTTATTTTTGCTGCTCTTTTAATCGTTTGTTTGCAGTGGCAAGCATTAACTTAATACGGTTAAGCTGGTTTACCTCGCTGGCACCGGGATCATAGTCAACAGCAACAATGTTAGCTTCCGGATTCATTGCACGAAGCTTTTTGATAACACCCTTTCCTACAATATGGTTTGGTAGACAGGCAAAAGGCTGTGTACATATAATGTTTGGAACACCGTCATGTATAAGGTGAAGCATTTCACCTGTTAAGAACCATCCTTCACCGGTCTGGTTACCTATGGAAACGACTTTTTCGGCCATTTCACTCATTTCCCATATATCGGAAGTAGGAGTAAAGTGCTTACTTTTAATTAAAGCCTTTTTAGCTGAATTTCTAAACCATTCAATTGCCTTAATTCCAAGATTATTTATACGCACTGACTTTTTATCAAATCCTAGATTTTCATATTTGAAAGTAGCATTTCTAAATCCGTATAAGAAGAAGTCAACTAAATCAGGCATAACAGCTTCGGCACCTTCTGCTTCAAGAAGTTCAACAAGGTTGTTGTTTGCAGTAGGAGAGAACTTAACCAAAATCTCGCCAACAATACCAACTCGTGGCTTTTTAATATCCTTTACAGGGATTGCGTCGAACTCTTCAACAATCTTTTTCATGTTATGCTTAAAACGTCTTATGCCAAATTTATTATCAGCAAGTTCCTTGCATAATTTATATTCCCATTTTTTATGTAAAGCATCTGTTTCACCCTGATTTACTTCGTAAGGACGTGTACGATAAACAACTCTCATAAATAAATCTCCATACATTGCAGCTTCAACAGCTTTCACCGCAAATTTAGGAGTAATCTTAAATCCGCTGTTTTTCTCCAGGCCCTGAAGTGAAAGTGAAAGCACAGGAATGTGTGACATACCGGCTTTTTCCAATGCACGTCTTATAAATCCAATATAGTTTGTAGCACGACAACCACCACCTGTCTGGGTAATGATAACGGCAGTTTTGTTTAAATCGTATTTGCCTGAAAGTAATGCTTCCATAATCTGTCCTACAACAATTAAAGAAGGGTAGCAGGCATCATTATTTACATATTTAAGACCCACATCAACACAAGATGGTTTACTGTCCATAACTTCAAAATTGTATCCACATGAATTAAGTGCTGACTGTAACATCTTAAAGTGAATTGGACTCATCTGTGGTGTTAATATTGTATACTTGTCATCGTACATCTGCTTTGTAAATTCAACTTTGTTAATTGATGAAGGCTGAATATAGCGCTTGAAATTATTTTCAGAACGCACTCTGATAGCTGCCAAAAGTGAACGTACACGGATTCTTGCAGCACCTAAGTTGTTAACTTCATCTATTTTTAATACAGTATAAATTTTTCCAGATTTTGTTAAAATATCACTGACACAGTCAGTTGTAACAGCATCAAGACCACAACCAAATGAATTAAGCTGAACAAGGTCAAGATCGTCTCTTGTTTTAACATAGTTGGCTGCGCGATATAATCTTGAGTGGTACATCCACTGGTCGGATACAATAAGAGGTCTTTCAACTTCTGCCAAATGAGAAATAGAATCCTCTGTTAATACCGCAAGACCGTATGAATTAATCATTTCAGGAATACCGTGGTTAATCTCAGGGTCAACATGATATGGACGACCTGCAAGAACGATACCACGTTTTCCGTTTTCTTCCATATATTTAAGAGTTTCCTCACCTTTCTTTGCCATATCATTTCTTGAATTAAGAAGTTCTTCCCAGGCAAGATGAGCGGCATTTTTAACTTCAGATTCAGCAATGCCAAATTCTTTACCAAACTCTTCAACAAGTCTTGTAGTAATTGTATTTTCATTTGTAAGAGCCATAAATGGATTCATAAATTTCATTGATGGATCTTCCAATTCTTCTACGTTATTCTTTATGTTTTCAGCATAAGATGTAACAATAGGACAGTTGTAATGGTTGTTTGCATCAGGAGTTTCATTTCTCTCGTATGGTATACATGGATAGAAAATAAACTTGACGCCGTTTTTTATAAGCCATGCAATGTGTCCGTGAACAAGCTTGGCAGGATAACATTCAGATTCACTAGGAATTGACTCAATACCCATTTCATAAATCTTGTGGCTTGATTCAGGTGACAGTACAACACTGTAGCCTAACTGCTTAAAGAATGTGGCCCAGAATGGGAAGTTCTCATACATATTAAGAACTCTTGGAATACCAACAACACCTCTTGGAGCATCGTTAGCATTAAGTGGTTCATAGTCAAACATTCTTTTAAGTTTATATTCAAAAAGGTTTGGAATATTTTCTTTGTTTTTCTGCCCACCAATACCTTTTTCACATCTGTTTCCACTGATAAATCTTCTACCATCAGAAAATTTGTTGATAGTAAGAAGACATGAATTTGTACATCCCTTACATCTTGTCATTGAAGTTTCATATGAAAATTCTTCCAATTGTTTCAAATTAAGCATTGTAGTAGGCTCTTCTTTATAACGTTCTTTTGCAATAAGAGCAGCACCAAAAGCACCCATAATACCGGCAATGTCAGGTCTTATGGCGTGAATGTCTGCAACTTTTTCCAAACTTCTAAGAACGGCATCATTATAGAAAGTACCACCCTGAACTACAACTTTTTTACCAAGGTCTTTTGCATCAGAAATTTTAATAACTTTGTATAAAGCATTTTTTATAACTGAGTAAGCAAGACCAGCTGAAATATCTGAAACAGTAGCACCTTCTTTTTGTGCCTGTTTTACTTTGGAGTTCATAAATACAGTACATCTTGTACCAAGGTCTGTTGGATTGGAAGCAAATAAAGCTTCTTTTGCAAAATCCTGTACTGAAAAATTAAGTGATTTTGCAAATGTTTCAATAAAAGAACCACATCCTGATGAGCAGGCTTCATTTAACTGAACGCTGTCAACAGAGTTGTTTTTTATCTTGATACATTTCATGTCCTGACCACCAATGTCAAGAATACAGTCAACCTGTGGTTCGAAAAATGCCGCAGCATAATAGTGGGCAACAGTTTCAACTTCCCCTTCGTCAAGAAGTAAAGCGTTTTTGATAAGGGCCTCACCGTATCCTGTAGAACATGAACGTACAATATGTGCATCTTTTGGTAGTTTCTTATATATGTCTTTTACGGCATCAATAATTGTTTTTAAAGGATTGCCGTTGTTTCCACTATAATATGAATAAAGCAATGTTCCATCTTCAGCCACAAGAGCAGCCTTAGTAGTAGTAGAACCTGAATCTATTCCAAGGTAGCAGTTGCCACTGTATGTAGACAAATCCCCTTTTTTAACCTGAGCCTTGTTATGCCTTGCAAGGAATTTGTCATATTCTTCCTGATTGCGGAATAATGGATCAAGTCTCTTAATTTCCATTGACATCTGCACACCTTCAGAAAGTTGTTTGTGTAAGTCAGCAATGTTTACCTGTATATTTTCGTTATGGTTTAATGCGGCACCTGTTGCGGCAAACAAATGAGAATGCTCAGGAGCTACAATGTGTTCGTCGTCTAAGTTTAGCGTTCTTATAAATGCATTTTTTAGTTCAGGCAAGAAGTGAAGTGGACCACCTAAAAATGCAACTGTTCCACGTATTGGCTTACCACATGCAAGACCTGAAATAGTCTGATTTACTACAGCCTGAAAAATAGAAGCTGCAAGGTCTTCCTTTGTTGCACCTTCATTGATAAGTGGCTGAATGTCAGTTTTTGCAAAAACTCCACATCTTGCAGCAATTGGATAAATTGCCTGATAATTCTTTGCGTATTCGTTAAGGCCTGAAGCATCTGTCTGTAAAAGTGAAGCCATCTGGTCAATAAAAGAACCTGTACCACCGGCACAAATACCATTCATACGCTGTTCAATACCATTTGTGAAATATATAATCTTTGCATCTTCGCCACCAAGTTCGATAGCCACATCAGTTTGTGGCGCGTAGTCTTCAAGTGCTGTAGAAACAGCTACAACTTCCTGAACAAATGGAACTTTCAAATGTTCTGAAAGAGCAAGACCACCTGAACCTGTAATCATTGGACAAAGTTCAATGTTTCCTAATTGTTTCTGGGCTTTATCTAAAAGTAATGCTAATGTTTCCTGAATATTTGCATAATGTCTTTCGTAATCGGAAAAAACTAAATTGTTTTCCGTATCTAAAATTGCAATTTTTACAGTTGTTGAACCAATATCAATACCCAAACTGTAATGATTATTTTTTGCCATATTTGTGCCTCCTGCATTTTTATACCAAAATCGACATTTAATTATATTATAAATAAAGAAAAAACTCAACTGTAATATAAGTGTAAACTGTTTGTAAAAATACCGAAAGTAATTTGACAAAAGGTGGTGTAGAAATTATACTGTAGTATGGTTATTTTTAAATAGGGAAACTATGCAAAAAAGTAAAAAAAACAGGAGATTTTTATGTCAAAATTAGAAAAGAAATTTGGTAAGTATGCCATACGCAATTTACCACTTTATATAATTGGGTTATATATAGTTGGATATTTGATAGAATTAGTCAATCCGGATATTTTTCAATATTTCCTTTTTGACCCATATTATATTTTACACGGACAGGTGTGGAGAATTATCACCTGGCTTATTATTCCCCCTGAGGATTTAAGCCTTTTTACAATTATTATGCTTCTTTTATATTATTCATTGGGAAGAGGATTAGAACATTTATGGGGTAGTTATCGCTTTAATGTATACATTTTTTCAGGAATAATATTTACGGTTATAGGTTCATTTGTACTTTACGTCATTATTTCCATAGTATATTCACCATTGATATGGACTTATTTTGGTCTTAGTACAATTATCAGTACCTATTATATAAATATGTCCATATTTTTAGCATATGCATTTACTTATCCTGATGAGGAATTACTGTTGTATTTTATTATACCAATAAAAATAAAATGGTTTGGTGTATTATATGTTGCAATGCTTGTTTATGAGGTGTTTAATGCTTTCAGATATAATGCACTGTATGGATGGACTGTGGCAGTTTTGATATTGGTATCGCTTCTCAATTTTATTATTTATGTTGTTTTTGGAAAAAACAAAGGTAGATTTAATCCAAAACAGGCAAAAAGAAGACATGAGTACAAACAGTCTTATAAACAGACCAGAAGACAAACCTATGAAGGTGGAGCAATGCACAAGTGTGCAATATGTGGAAGAACAAATTTAACAAATCCTGAACTTACATTTAGATATTGTTCAAAATGTTCAGGTGGAAAAGAATATTGTGAGGAGCATTTGTTTACTCATGAACATAAATAAAAAGGCGAGGATTTTATGCAGGAGAAATTTGATAGAAGTGCAGGCATACTGATGCCTGTTAGCAGTTTGCCATCAAATTATGGTATTGGTACATTTGGAAAGTGTGCCTATGAATTTGTTGATAATTTAGTTACAGCAAGACAGAAGTATTGGCAGGTGTTACCACTTGGACCAACAAGTTTTGGTGACAGCCCTTATGCATCATTTTCAGCATTTGCAGGAAACCCATACTTTATTGACCTTGATATGCTGATTGAAGAGGGACTGCTTACAAAGGATTATGTAGACAGCTTCAGATGGAATTTGGAAGATCAGTATGTTGATTATGGTCTTATTTACAATTCCAGATTTACAGTATTAAAGGAAGCTTATAACAATAGCAATCATAAGGACGAAGAGGAATATTTGGATTTCTTAAGTGAAAATGAATTTTGGTTGGAAGATTATTGCTTATATAGTGCATGTAAGAACAAATTTAATCAGACAGCCTGGATGGATTGGGATGAAGATGTTAAGTTTAGAAAAAAAGAAGCATTAAAGACCATAAAAGAAGATATGGCAGAAAATGTGGATTTTTATAGATTTATTCAATACAAGTTTTATACTCAGTGGAATCAGTTGAAAGCATATGCTAATGAAAAAGACATTCAAATTATTGGAGATATTCCGATTTATGTGGCGCTTGATTCAGCTGATGTATGGCAGAATGCATCAATGTTTCAGTTAGATGAAGAGTTGAATCCTAAAAAAGTGGCAGGGGTTCCACCGGATGCTTTCTCAGAGTCAGGACAAAGATGGGGCAATCCATTGTATGACTGGAAGAAGATTGAAGCAGATGATTTCTCATGGTGGAGAAAAAGAATGGAACATTCATCAAAATTATATGATGTTATTCGAATTGATCATTTCATTGGCATGGTAAAATACTATGCAATTCCTGCAGAAGACAATGATGCAAGAAATGGTAAATGGCAAAAAGGTCCCGGACTTAAGTTAATAAAAGCAATAAATGAGTCAATTGGTAATAAAAAGATTATTGCAGAAGACTTAGGAGTGAAGATTCCTGAAGTAGTAGAAGTTCTTGAAAAATCAGGATATCCGGGCATGAAAGTTTTAGAATTTGCATTTGATGGAGACAGAAAAAATGAGCATCTTCCTTACAACTGGATACCAAACATGGTAGGTTATGGAGGCACTCATGACAACAACACATTGATGGGATACTTCTCAGAACTTGAATATTGGGAACTTGGTTACATAAGAGAGTATGTTGAATCGAGACATGGCTCTATTGAAGATTTAGTAGACAAAATTTTTAAAGTGGCATATGAGAGTGTGGCAAATCTTGTTGTATTCCAGATGCAGGATGTTTTAAAAATTGGAAATATAGGAAGAATGAATCTTCCGTCGTCTATGGGAACAAACTGGAGATGGCGTATGCTAAAAGGTCAGTTTGGACCACAGGAGATTGAAAGACTTAGATATTTATGTGATATATATGGCAGATAAAAAACATTTAGGAGGACTGAAAAAAATGAACAAAACACCATTTATTACAAAAGAACAGGTAGAAGAAATTGTAAAAACATATCCAACACCTTTCCACATTTATGATGAAAAGGGATTTATGGACAATGCAAAAAAAGTAAATGAAGCATTTTCATGGAATAAAGGATTCAGAGAATATTTTGCTGTTAAGGCAACACCAAATCCATTTATTATTCAGAAGTTAAAAGAAGTAGGATGTGGAGTAGACTGCTCGTCAGATACAGAACTTATGATTGCTGATAAGTTAGGATTTAGAAACGATGAAATTATGTTTTCATCAAACGAAACACCTGAAGGAGAATTTGCATACTGCAACAAACTTGGTGGTATTATCAACCTTGATGATATTACAATGATTGATTTTATGGAAAAGGAATGTGGTATTCCTGAAACAGTTAGCTGCAGATTTAATCCAGGCGGAGTGTTTGAAGTATGCAATGGTATTATGGACAACCCAGGTGATGCCAAATATGGTATGACAAGAGAACAGATTTTTGAGGCGTTTAAGATTTTAAAATCAAAAGGTGTAAAGAATTTTGGTATTCATGCATTCTTAGCATCAAACACTGTTACAAATGAATATTATCCAATGCTTGCAAAAACAATTTTCCAGTTGGCAGTTGAACTTGAAAAGGAAACAGGAGCAGATATTAAGTTTATTAACTTATCAGGTGGTGTTGGTATCCCATATACACCTGACCAGACTCCAAACGATATTTTAGTAATCGGTGAGGGCGTACACAAAGTATATGATGAAATCCTTACTCCTGCTGGTATGGGAGATGTGGCTATTTACACTGAAATGGGTCGTTTTATGATGGGACCTTATGGTGCATTGGTTACAAAGGCAGTACACGAAAAGCATATATACAAGGAATATATCGGTGTGGATGCATGTGCAGCCAACCTTATGAGACCTGCAATGTATGGTTCATACCATCATATAACTGTTCTTGGAAAAGAAAATGAGCCATGTACAGAAACATATGATATTGTAGGTAGTCTTTGCGAAAATAATGACAAATTTGCAATAGACAGAAAGCTTCCAAAGATTGACATGGGTGATTATTTATACATTCACGATACAGGTGCTCATGGCTTTGCAATGGGTTACAATTATAACGGAAGACTTAAATCAGCTGAACTTCTTTTAAAGGAAGATGGAACAGTTCAGATGATAAGAAGAGCAGAAACACCAAAGGATTACTTTGCAACATTTGATTTTTGCGATATTTTAAAATAAAAAAGAAAAAGAGAACAAAATGAAGAAGATTGTTGGAGATTTATTAAAAAATAAAAATGTAAATAAGGGTTTGCAGGAATATTATGGCAGATTTATGGAAATAAATAATAAATATGCAATGATAAGACTTGCAATGAATTACTACACTTATTATGCATCTACTATCAGTGACGGAGATATGGTTGCACCAGGTTTTATGACTAAGGTGGAAAAGATAAATCAGATTATTGAAAGCTGTATGAACAATAAGGAAGATTTAACAGAAGAAATTGATGCACTGTTGTTTATCAGAGCAGATATAGTTGAAAGAGTAAGAGCACTTACCTGCTTTGTGGACAGGTACAATATCTATGAATATGTACTTAACAGAGTTGAGTATAGATTTAAAGAAGATGACATGCCATCCGGATATACTGATGAAGTGTATACAAGAAAAGTTATGCAGTTTATTTTTGAAGATGAAGATGGAGCTTTAATAAATTCGAAAATTAAAGATGTAATAGGTCAGCTCCCTATTCGACTTACAAAAACAAAATTCTTTGAAATGGTATCAAATGGATTTGATTTTTACAAAAATGGTATTTGGGAGGGCTTGGATGATTTCGTATATATGTTAAGAACATGCGCAATGCTTGACAAAACAGAACAGATGGAATCAGATTATCCACATTTGTGTGAAGCTTTTGAACAGTTGGAAAAAGTAAAATTTAAAAATATAACTTATGAAGAATATTTGGAATGCAAGGATATCCTAAAAGAAATTTCTGATTATGTTGATGAAGAGATGAATCAGTTTATGATGATACAGACTGTAGTAAATGATTTGTTGGAAATACTGTACACTGCAGAAAACAGTTTGGATGACAATATCATAAAGGGATGTCAGGAAATAATAAAGTGTACAAATTTATTATTTACAAAGAAAGAATCTCCAAAATCTTTGGAAGAAATAGAAGATATGTTTGTAATGTTGGAAGGTGAGCAGGAGAAACTTTATGACAGCATTAACTACAACGACATTACAGATTATATCAAAGAAAACTTTGCTACACAGATAAAAGAACTTAATTTGGAAAAGCAATATAACGTTCTTTATAAACTATCAAAGTTAAATTCAGACAGTATATTTGTCCAGTTAAATGATGATGTTAAAAATCAGAAGATAGACGACAAATATTTAGAGGAAAAGAAGAACGAAATGATAGAGCAACTGGGAGAACTGTTTAAGAACAACGACAGACTGGTTGTTAGAGCCGTAATGGCTGCAATTTTATCTGAACTTCCTATGTTCTTTGGCGACATAAGTGAAGTGCAGGATTATATTTACAATACATTATCAATATGTACAGACAAGGCTGAAAAGTTGGCTTGTATTGAGATAATAAATGGAATTATGGTGCAATAGTCATAGACTTTAGGAGAAAATATGAAGTGGTTTGAGGATTTGTATATAGGATATAACCTTCTTGATAAAAAGAATCAGGTTATAAAGAAAATAAAAAAAGGTAAGCCTATGTTTAACAAATACGTGATTACTCTGCCACAAAATGATTACGATACATTGGAATTATATCCGTCAAATGTACTTATTCAAAAATGGTATATGAACTCTGACATGGTAGTGGTTGGCATTGCTGAAGGAAAGGAAGAGGCTCTTGATATGATGACACTTATTATTATGGAGTGTTATGAAAGAACAGGCGGATGTAAAGTGAAAGATTTTATTTTGGAGCAAATGGATTAGCCTATGGTACATATTTTATTGTTAATTTTAAAAATAATTGGAATAATATTATTGGCGTTAATAACCATTTTACTTTTAGCATTGTTTTGGCCGGTGTCATATAGCGTTTCCGGAAGTTACAATAAGGAAAACTATTCTATAAATGTGCGGTTGGGATGGCTGTTTCATTTGTTGCATTTTAGATATGGATACTCAGGTGATAATGAAGTTATGGCTATTAGAATATTTGGTATTCCTATCAATCTAAAAAAAGAAAAAAAGAAAAGTAAAAAAACAAAGAAGCATAAAAAAGAACAACGTCAAAAAGCCGACAAGCGCAAAAAAGCAGAGGGAGTCAAAACATCAGGTAAGACGGAAAAAAAAGAAGGTGTTACAAAGACAACATCTGAATATGCGAAAACTAAAAAATCAGTACCAAACGACGCAAAAACTGTAAAAAAAGCAGTATCAAAGGGCGTAAAAACTGTTAAAAAATCAAAAAAATACAGCATAAAAAGTAAATTTATAAAGTTAAAAAAATGGATTAGAAAAACTTATGACAAAACAAAAAACTTTATTCGGTCTTTAACAAAAAATGCAAAGGATTTAAAAGAGAAAGTTTGTGAAATAAAGAAATTTATTACAGACAATAAGACAAAAGAAGCATATCGCTTTACAAAAAAGTATGTAAGCAGTCTTTTGAAACATATATTCCCTAAAAAGATACAGGGAAAAGTTAATTTCGGATGTAAAGAGCCTGATGAAACAGGAAAAATGTTAGGTTATATAGCTATGGTATGTTCAACATTTCATGTTAATATGAAAAATATTGCCATAATACCTGATTTTGAAAACAAGGTATTAAATGGAAATATTAAATTAAAAGGACATTTTACCCTTGGCATTGTGTTATACTATTGTTTAAGGGTATACTTTAAAAAAGAAGTTAATGAAATAATTAAAAAGTTTCTTTAAATAATGATTTAAATCATTTAATGCAAGGAGGATTAATATGGCAGATAATAAAAAAGCCACAGATGAATTATTGAAGGCTATGGAACAGTTTATTACTACAAAGTCAGTAGTAGGAGAGCCTATAGTAGTAGGAGATACCATTATTTTACCTATGGCTGATGTGTCATTTGGAATGGGCATAGGTACATTCTCAAAAGGAGACAATGGCACAGGTGGTGTTGGAGGAAAAATTACTCCAAGTGCAGTTTTGGTTATTAAAAACGGTTCTTCTAAGCTTATAAGTATAAAAGATCAGGATGGAATTTCAAAGATTATTGATATGGTACCTGATATTGTGAATAAGTTTACCAGTAAAGAAGATATAGATGAAGAAGTATAATTTTCGAATAATTATTTGTTTATGCATATAATATAATATGATATTTATAAAAGTAGGATGGATATGCATAAATTATGTGGATTTGCGTTATTTTGGTTCGCTGTTGGAATGATAGTATCAATGCTTATTGAAAGCACATTTTGGACGGTATGCATTATAGTAGCGTGTTTGATTGTGGGATTTAATCTTTTTTGCAAATGTTAAAAATACAAGAAGAGGAAAGTGAACAAATATGAATATAGCAGATATTTTTAAGGAAAAAACAGTATTTTCTTTTGAGGTGTTTCCACCTAAGATCGGAAGAGCGTCGTGTAGGGAAAGAGTGTAGATCTCGGTGGTCG
>URQO01000059.1 GCA_900550135.1 uncultured Eubacterium sp. | reverse complement strand
ATACGGCGACCACCGAGATCTACACTCTTCCCTACACGACGCTCTTCCGATCTAGCGATAATATCTCTGGCACCTTCCAACGCTTCCTGTACATTTGCCACGCCTTTTTCTTCATTTATATATTGCTTTGCAACTTCCTCTAAAGACTCTTTTGTCTTCTGCAGCATGATCAGTGTGGACAAAGGCTCCAGTCCTTTTTCTTTTGCGATGGTCGCGCGAGTCCGTCTCTTTGGCCGATATGGACGATACAGGTCTTCTACAACAACCTGAGTCTGTGCTTCCAGAATCTGCTTTTTCAGTTCTTCGGTAAGTTTTCCCTGCTCTTCGATGGACGCTAATACCTGTTCTTTCTTTTCTTCCAGATTGCGCAGGTAAACGAGTCTTTCATATAATTTACGGAGCTGTTCATCATCCAGCGTTCCGGTTGCTTCTTTTCGATATCTGGCAATAAATGGAATTGTATTTCCCTCGTCTATTAACTTTATGGCAGCATCAACCTGCCATACTTTTACCTGCAATTCCTCAGCTATAACTTCATCAATTTTCATATTTAGTCCTACTTTCCTGTATTTAGTCTTTATTTTTCATTTCTTCAATGTTATACTTTTTTAAGACCAAAAATATTATAACAAATTTTCCAAAAAAATGAAGGTGACTTATGAGCAAAATAAAAAAAGAGCTTTGTAAGTACAAACACGCGTGGCCACTTCTTTACGTATTTATATATATGCCATGGTTCATTCTTTTAGAAAAATACATACCGGCAGATTTTCCCGGGCTACATGTAAGGCACTGTGCTCTTGATGATATCATTCCTTTTTGTGAGTGGTTTGTCATTCCATACCTGTTATGGTTTTTATATATTCCTGCCATATTTGTGTTTTTATTTTATCACTCAAAGAATGAATTTTATCGTCTTTGTGCCTATGAGTTTACCGGAATGACAATAGCTTTGTTAGTATGCACTTTTTATCCAAATGGTCTTGAACTAAGACTTTCACATATTGGAAGAGAAAATATATTAATTAACCTTGTTCATTTCTTATATAACAATGATACTCCAACAAATGTTTGCCCAAGTTTACATGTATTTGTAACTGTAGTAGCTCACATTTGTCTGGTTAAAAGTCCTCATATGCAGGGACTTAATACTCGAAAACGCATAAAAAGTATTTCGCTGGTGCTTGCCATACTTATATGTCTTTCTACAATGTTTTTAAAACAACATTCTGTTATTGATGTAGTATCCGGCATAGTACTTGCTGTGGTTCTTTACTTTGTTGTGTTTAAGTGGTGGTTTAAAAACACCAGCTTTCCTGCACCAATTGTCAAAGATCCAAAGAAGCATCAGGTACTTTACTTCTTAAACAAAAAGAAATAATTAGAGAAACCTCTAATTATTTCTTTTTTGTTAATTAAATCCAAATAATTTTTGTGCCACTGAATATCCGATTACTGAAAGCTTTCTTCCTACCTTTCCCGGCAAATTCATTGTGCGTCCTAAAATTGACTTTCTTACTCTTTGATACAATTGTGGATTTGTGTCCTTAACTTCCTGCCACAACTTTTCCTTATCATCAAGTCGCTCCTTTGAACCTTCCAGTATTGAAAGAATAGATGATACACACATCATCATATCAAAATAATGAACCATGGCACTATCAATATTTTTGTGTGTTATGTTTGATTTGTTGTAAATATCAAGCATCAGTCTTGTAACTCTATACTGTTGGTCAATTCTTTGAATCATAACTTTTTCATTTACTGACTGATCATCACGTCCGATAAAATATTTGTATAAACATACATCTAAATAATAAATATTTTTAACATATGGAAGTGGCTGGAACACATAAATATTGTCTACATAAAATGTGTGCTTTGGAAGCTGCATGCCACACTCTCTTAATACCTTTGTTCTATAAATAACGGAATGCATAAGCAAATACTGACTTACACCAAAATGTAACTGGTCCCATCCAAACATTTTTCCTACAGGCATTGCACTTTTATATTTCATAATTTTTTTGTGCTTTGCTCCCTGCTTGTCATACATAAAATTGGAAATAAGCATATCAAGGCCTGCATCTTTTGAAACCATGTCTTCAAGTAAGTCAAGAACCTGCTGTAATGCCTTTTTGCCAAGACAGTCATCACTGTCTAAAACTTTAAAATAAAGTCCTGTGGCATTTTTTATACCAGTGTTTACAGCCTCACCATGTCCACCGTTTTCCTGATGAACAACCTTTACTATATCAGGAAATTTCTCCTGATATTTTTTTGCTATCTTTAAAGTGTCATCCTTTGAGCCATCGTCTACTACAACTACTTCAACTCTGTCCCCGCCACTAATGGCACTGCGAATGCTTTTATCCATATATTCCTGAGAATTATAACATGGTATTGCTACTGTTAATAACTTCATTTTCTTCCTCCTTAGGATTTACTGTTATTCTTATTATTAAACCTACTATAAAAGATAATGTCATAAAAATCAATGTGGAAATTGCAAGGGATATAAACATTTGCATTGTGCTTAGCTGTACCGTGCTACCGGTCTTATCACCTGCAAATAACATACTTAAAACCACTGACATCAAATTTGCGCTCATATGAAACAATATAGGTGCAACAACTGATTTGTATCTTTCATATAAAAACACTGCCAAAAGTCCGATAATAATGGCATACGGAGCCTGTACCCAATTGCCATGGTACACTCCAAAAAGAACTGCCGACAGAATTGCGGCTATTTTTATGTTCACAATTTTTGTAAGTCTTTTGTAAACCAATCCTCTAAATATAAGTTCCTCCACAATAGGTGCAAATATAGCGGCAGCCAAAACCTGTATGACCACACTGCTTCCATAAATCGCCTGTGCAGTACTGCTATAACTTTTTATCATAAAATCAGGCATAAACAATTGCAGAATGGATACAAACATATTTGCCCATTCCATAGAAAATAACCCAAAGGGAATAATCAGCATATATTTAAGTGGATTCACTTTTTCAAACCTTTTGAATATATTTGCCTTTCTTTCTTTGTCAATATCTCTTTTCATAAAATAGGCAAATATCGGTATACATACTATTGCCGCAATCATATTAAGAAGCAATATATTGTTGTTTAGCATAAGATATATTTTTAATTTTGCTGTTGTCGTAGCTATATGATGAAAGTAATAGTAAGCCCCTAATATTGTTTCTGCAATAAATACTACACCTATCTGTACTATAAAATATATAAGCATAGGAAGTATGATTCCTATAATCTTTTTTGGCAAATTTTTAGTTTTCACTTTACTCTCCTTTTGTAAGCATGGTAATAAGTGACGCTACATCATCTGCAACTGCTACCGGATTGCACTGTTTTAGACTTGTTTCATCTTCGTATCCATATGCAGCAGCAATTGAATCTATTCCAACAGCCGTTGCACCATTTAAATCAAAATGCGTATCACCTATCATAACCATCTTTGTTTTTTCAGAATTTATCTTCATAAGTAATTCTTTTAACACATCTGCTTTCTCCTGAATTGGTCCAACCAAATCAGCTCCCTGCACAAAATCAAAATACTTCTCAATGTTTAAATATTTAAGAACCTCTTCTGCCATAGGCTGTGGTTTTGATGTGGCAAGTGCTACCACTTTGCCCTTTTCTTTTAATGTTTTAAGCAATATGTCTGCATCTTTGTAAAGACTTGTTTCATATATTCCAATAGGCATGTATCTTTCACGATAAGCTTCTACGCCTTTTATTGCCTGTCCTTCTGTAAAATTGTATGTTTTCATCAATTGATCCTTTAATGGTGGGCCTATAAAATGTCTTAAGTTGTCAAGATTTTCTTCTTCAACTCCAAGTTTTTTCAATGCATAGCTTACACATTTTGTAATGCCAATACCTGAATCACTTAATGTTCCATCTAAGTCAAAAATAACTACATCGTAATTTTTCATTTTGTTTCCTTTCTATCAGTGACAAGAGTAACAATAATTATATCATAAATGATACTTGTTTTACAGCGACTTTTGTTTTATAATTTAATAAGCAAAAAAAGTTTGAGAGGTACATAAGAATGAGTCAGGAAAAAGTAGACAAGTATAAACAGGAAAAATACAATCGTAAACACGCAAAGAAGAAAACAAACTTCAAAAAGATTTTCTCATATGTTGTGGTTACATTGATTGCTGTTGTATTTATTGGATACATCGGTTACTCTATTGCCGTTGAGACAGGACTTTATACGCCACCTGCCACTACTGTTCATCACGAATATAGTTCTGATGAAATAGAAAGTTTAAGAAATAATCTTATTAAGGCCGGTGACAAAAATGTCAAGACAGAAAATAATGCACAAACAAGTGTTGCACAGACTACTGCATCAGAGACAACCAAATAATTTTTTTAAAAAATTTAATATTTTTAAATAAATAAAAGCTACATTGGATTTTTCAATGTAGCTTTTATTAATTAATACAATAATTTCAACAATTACATTTTTTCAGGTGCTTCGAATCCAAGTAAACCTATACCTGTTTCCAAAACATCTTCTGCCATTTTTATAAGTGCAATATAACCTTTCTTCTTTGTTTCATCTTCTTCTGCTAGAATTTTTGTTTCATGATAGAAACGGTTAAATGCATTAGCCAAATCATAAATATACGAACAAATCTTATGTGGTGCCAATTCTTTTGCAGCATTTTCTATCACTTCATTTGCCTTTGCAATATCAAGCATAAGCTGAAGCTGATCTTTATTGTCTGTACTTACGATAGAAAGACCTTCTACAGTATTTCCTTCTGCCTTGTACTTTTCAATAATAGACTTAATTCTAACTATTGTATACAAAATATATGGACCTGTATTTCCTTCAAATGAAGCAAATCTGTCAATGTCAAAGATATAATCCTTTGATGCCTGATTTGACAAATCTCCGTATTTTAGTGCCGCAAGTCCAACTATCTGGGCAGTATTTCTTGCTTCTTCCTCACTAACAGAACGGTTTTCCATAATTTTGTTGTATACTGCATCATTGATATTTGATATGAGATTTTCAAGTCTCATAACTCCACCTTCACGTGTCTTAAGAGGCTTTCCATCTGTGCCATTCATTGTACCAAATCCAATAAATACAAGATCACTGTCCGGTTTTACAATACCTGCCTTTTTTGCAACACGGAAAAACTGTGTATAATGCAAATCCTGACGCTTGTCTGCCAAATATACATACTTGTCAGGATGAAAATCTTCTTCTCTTTGTACAAGTGTGGCAATATCTGATGTGGCATACAATGCTGCTCCATCTGATTTACGGACTATACATGGTGGCAACTCTTTGCTGTCACCTTCTTCACTAATATCTACTACCAACGCTCCCTGACTTTCATACGCAAGCCCTTTGTCAATAAGGTCCTGAATAAGTCCCGGAATGTATGGCTGTGCGTCACTTTCACCTTTCCAAAGATCAAAATGTACATGTAAATTGTCATAGTTTTTCTTTAAATCTACTTTTGAAACATTCATAATATGCTTCCACAATGCTCTATATGGTGCATATCCACTTTGAAGCTTTAAAGTAGCCTGCTGTGCTCTTTCCTTAAATGCCTCATCTTCTTTAGACTTCTTGCTGGCACATGGATAAATTTCTTCCAACTCTGAAATGGTAAAAGGAGCTTCAGTTGGATATTCTCCTGTATAGCCTTCATCAAAATACACCAAATCAGGCTGACGCTCCTGTAACTCTGTAATAATAAGTCCCATCTGAAGACCCCAGTCACCTAAATGAACATCACCAATAACATTGTTGCCCATATATTTTTCAATACGCTTTACACTTTCCCCAATAACAGCTGAACGTAAATGTCCTATATGAAGTGGTTTTGCTACATTGGCTCCACCATAGTCAACTACGATTGTTTCAACATTTTCATTTACAACACCAAACTTATCTGCATTATTCATATCATTTAAGTATTTTGCAACAAATTCACTGTTTAAATTAATGTTGATAAATCCCGGATTTACAGCCTCTACTGAAGAAAACATATCATTATCACCCACAACTGCCACAACATCATTTGCGATCATAATTGGTGCCTTGTGATATAACTTTGCTCCTGCCATAGCTCCGTTACACTGGTACTGACAAAGGTCAGGTCTGTTGGATACTCCAACCTTTCCAAGCTTTTTGTCATAACCACACTGTTCAAAAGCTTTTTTAAATTCTTCTGTAATTAATTCAAGTAATTTTTTCATTTTCTTCTCCATTTCAGATAAGTTTTATTTATAACTGTACGCCATTAAGCTTTAATAACTCTTTTGCTGTATCTACAGAATCTACTCCTGTTTTATTCTTAATTGGTGCAAATTCTTTTTCACGTACAACTTCGTATGCAAGGCAGTTGTCCATCATATGAATCATATCAAGAACAAGTGTCTCAAACTTGTAACCATTTTCTGTCTCTGGTTTTACTTCATTGCCCTGCTCATCAATATGGGCAATCTTTTTCTTTACTATATGAACTGTAAGATTGTTTTCAAGATTTTTTTCAAGGTCTTCAATATTAAATAAATAATTTAAAATAACTCCGTATTTATATGCCAACTCTCCATTTTCTCTTGTTTCATAACGCATATCTTCTGAAAGTTCGTAGTATTCCACTATTGATGGTTTGCCATCTTCAAGACACAATACTCCAACTTTTTCTTCCGGATTTGCTTTTGATACTACTTTTGATGCTGAACGATAACCACCGTCAATCATTGCTCCTACAAAGCAAGGATCAGCCATACGCTGGCATACATTGTCAACTGCAAAAATATTAATATATTCCACTCCTTTTGCCTTTGCTTTTTCGCAAAGTCCTGCTTTTACAAATGAAATAAACCATCCACCATTTCCATTTGGTGATGTTGATATTCTATCTTTTCCTTCAAGATAAATTTTGCCATCAAATGTTGCTGCAGGTGCCATCTCCTGTACAAAGAATTCTACATAATCCGGATTATATCCAAAGTAGTTCTTCTCTTTTAAGAAGGCTATAGTGTCATCGTTATTTTTCTCACTTGTCATAATATAAAGTGGCACCCATGCACCTGTTTCTTTTACAACATCCAAAAGATTGTTTATAAGCATTTCAAAAATGTAAACATCCTTTGTCTCTCCGATATTGTACATTCCCTTTGGCTTATCTGAGCCAAGTCTTGTGCCCATACCACCAGCTAATAAAAGTGCTGCAACTTTTCCCTGCTTAATTGCGTCTTCACCGGTCTTTGTAAATTTTTCTCTGTTCTTTTCAATATCATCAATTGATACTGCATGTTCAAGTGGTGTAATCACACCTTTTTCAGTTGTTTTTTCACCATTTTTTATTAAGTCAAGAAGTGAAAAATCAATCTCACCAATCTGCTTTAATAAAGATGCTTTTTGATTTTCGTCTAATTGATCATAATACTTTAACAAATGAGTTTGTCCGTACTTCTCCAATAAACTTTTTGCTTCTTCGTAATTCATGCTTCTTTCCTTTCTTTCACGTAACAATTATTTCTACCTATACAATAATTTATTTTTTTGTAATATGCAAGGATTTAATACTACATAATAATTCAATACAGTCCTGATATCTTTCATCAGGATCTATTTTTGTACATCTTCTGATAATCTGTTTTATTTTAGGTGATAAAATACCTTTAGTTTTTCCTTTGTATTTCTTTTTTGTAAGTAAATAATAAAAAGTAGTGCCCACGGTATAAATGTCTGTTCGTATGTCTGTATTGTAAATAGAACTGCTTACAAATGACCTATACTGTTCAGGTGCCGCAAATCCCTTACTTCCTATAGCCAGATCATCTGCTACATCCCTGTTGTATCTTTTTGCAATTCCAAAATCTATCAGCACAACCTTTCCATTTTCTTTTAATATAATATTTGCAGGTTTCAAATCCCTATAAATAATAGGTGGTGTAAGGGAATGTAAATAATATAGTCCACTACACACCTGTCTGATAATATCTACTGCATCTTTTGTTTTTAATCTTTTCTTGTCTTTTAAATATTGTTTTAAATTTGTTCCCTCAACATATTCCATTACAAGGAAAAAATCCCCGTCTTCTTTTATGAGATTAAAAATTTTTGGAAGGACAGGATGAGTGCAATGCTTTAACACATTAACCTCTTTTTCCATTCCTTCCAACAATCTTTTCTTATTGGCAGGGTCAGATGTTATGTATTTTTTTAGTGCGTAAGTTTTCTTTGTATATATGTCTCTTGCCTTATATACAACAGAAAAACCGCCTTTGCCAATCTGTTCTAATACATAATATCTTCCGCCAACTATATTATTTAATATTTCCATATGCACAACCTTTCCGGATGTGCTTTTCTCCAAGTACCCTCTTACAATGTAGCGATATCTACCAATGTAAGATTTTCTTTTGCGTTGCTTTCCAAACTTGTAAGTAACGCATCAACTGTATCCAAACTTGTAAAGCAGTTTACACCTGTTTCAATAGATGTACGTCTGATTAAGAATCCATCTCTGTTCTTATCACGTCCCTGAGTTGGTGTATCAATAACAATGTCAATCTTATGTTCAAGTAATAAGTCCATAACTGTAGGAGCTTCCTGATGAATCTTGTTTACCTTAATCGCATCTACTCCATTTTCTCTTAACACATCTGCTGTACTTCTTGTTGCATAAATTTCGTAGCCAAGTTTTTCAAAACGCTTTGCAAGTGGAATAATCTCCTGCTTGTCTGCATCTTTTACTGACATGATAATCTTTTTATGTTTTGGAAGAACAACTCCTGCTCCAAGGAATGCCTTATACAATGCTTCATTAAATGTTTTAGCAATACCAAGACACTCACCTGTTGACTTCATTTCAGGTCCAAGACTTGTTTCTGCTCCTCTGATTTTTTCAAATGAGAATACAGGCATCTTTATTGCGTAATGATCTGCATTTGGCTGTAATCCAGGTGTGTAACCAAGTTCTTTAATCTTGTGTCCGATAATACATTTTGTAGCAAGTTTTACAATTGGAATACCTGTAACTTTGCTGATGTATGGTACTGTTCTTGATGAACGTGGATTAACTTCGATTACATAAACCTGTCCGTCACATACAATAAACTGAATGTTAATCATACCTTTTACATGAAGTGACATTGCAAGTTTCTTTGTATAATCTTCTATTGTGTCGATAATATCCTGTGACAATGTGTATGCAGGATATACTGAAATACTATCACCTGAGTGAACTCCGGCTCTTTCAATATGTTCCATAACACCAGGAATTAAAATATCATCTCCGTCACAAATAGCATCAACTTCAACTTCTGTACCCTGTAAATATTTGTCTACCAAAATAGGATGATCCTGTGCGATTCTGTTGATAATTTCCATAAATTCTTCAACTTCTTCATCACATGTTGCAATCTGCATACCCTGTCCACCAAGTACATATGAAGGACGTACCAATACAGGATATCCTAGTTTATTTGCAACTTCTTTTGCTTCTTCTGCTGTGAATACTGTACCACCTGTTGGTCTTGGAATACCACACTGTTCAAGTATTTCATCAAACAATTCTCTGTCTTCTGCTGCATCAACGTCTTTTGCATCTGTTCCTAAAATTGGAACTCCCATCTTCATAAGAGCTTCTGTTAACTTGATAGCTGTCTGACCACCAAACTGTACTACTGCACCGTCAGGCTTTTCAATATTTACGATATTTTCAACATCTTCCGGTGTAAGCGGTTCAAAGTAAAGCTTGTCAGCAATATCAAAGTCTGTTGATACTGTTTCAGGATTGTTATTTACAATAATTGTTTCATAACCTTCCTCTCTAAATGCCCATGTACAATGTACTGAACAGAAGTCAAACTCAATACCCTGTCCAATACGGATAGGTCCTGAACCAAGTACAAGAACCTTCTTGTTTGGATCTGTAAGCGATGCTTCATTTTCACCACCATATACTGAATAATAGTAAGGTGTGGCTGCCTCAAACTCTGCAGCACATGTATCAAACATCTTATATGCAGCAACAATATTGTTGTCATATCGCATCTGCTTGATTTCATCTACACTCTTTCCTGTCAGTCTGCTGATAACTGTATCAGGGAACTCGATTCTCTTTGCCTGACGTAATACTTCAGATGTAAGTGTTTCATTTTTAAGTGTATTTTCCATTTCAACAATAATAGCCAACTTGTCAATAAACCATTCATCAATCATTGTTATTTCATGGATATGTTCATAACTTACTCCACGTCTTAATGCTTCTGCAATAATCCAAATACGTCTATCATCAACTTTGTGAAGCATATCTTCCAACTCATCATCGCTTAATCCTGAAAAATCATAATCCATCAAACATTCAACATGCTGTTCAAGTGATCTGATAGCCTTCATTAAAGCACCTTCAAAGTTGTTGCAAATACTCATAACTTCACCGGTAGCCTTCATCTGAGTTGTAAGTTTTCTGCTGGCTGTGATAAATTTGTCAAATGGAAGTCTTGGAATTTTAACTACACAATAATCAAGTGTAGGCTCAAAACTTGCATATGTTTTTTGCGTAATTGCGTTTTTAATTTCATCTAATGTATAACCTAATGCAATCTTTGCTGCAACCTTGGCAATAGGGTAACCTGTAGCTTTTGATGCAAGTGCTGATGAACGGCTAACTCTTGGGTTAACTTCAATAACACAATATTCAAAACTTTCAGGGTGAAGAGCGTACTGTACGTTACATCCACCTGTAATATTTAATTCATTGATAATGTTAAGTGCTGATGTACGAAGCATCTGATGTTCTTTATCACCTAATGTCTGTGATGGAGCAACAACTATACTGTCACCTGTATGTACACCAACAGGGTCGATGTTTTCCATATTACATACTGTAATGCAGTTACCGGCTGAGTCACGCATAACTTCGTACTCAACTTCCTTCCATCCTGCAATACATCTTTCTACCAAAACCTGACCTACACGGCTAAGTCTTAAACCATTTTCAAGAATTTCTACCAATTCATGCTGGTTGTGTGCGATACCACCACCACTTCCTCCAAGTGTATAAGCCGGACGAAGCACTACCGGATATCCGATTTTATTTGTAAACTCAATACCATCTTCTACTGTTTCAACAACAAGTGATGGAGCACATGGCTCATTGATTTTTTCCATTGTCTCTTTAAATTCAAGACGGTCTTCTGCTTTTTTGATTGTCTCTGACGTTGTACCAATAAGTCTACAGTTGTGTTCTTCTAAAAATCCTGTTTCAGCAATTTCCATTGCAAGGTTAAGCCCTGCCTGTCCTCCAAGAGTTGGAAGAATGCTGTCAGGCTTTTCCTTTTCGATAATTTTTTCAAGAACAGGAACTGTTAATGGTTCAATGTAAACTTCATCAGCAATGTCCTTGTCTGTCATAATTGTAGCCGGATTCGAGTTAAGCAATACAACTTCAATTCCTTCTTCTTTTAAGGAACGACATGCCTGAGTTCCGGCATAGTCAAATTCTGCTGCCTGTCCAATAACAATAGGGCCGGAGCCAATTACTAATACTTTTTTAATTCTTAAATCTCTAGGCATTCTTCTTATCCTCCATCATTGTTAAAAATTCATCAAATAATGTGTCCGAATCCTGTGGTCCGGGACATGCTTCCGGATGGAACTGAACTGTAAATATTCTTTTGTTCTTATATCTAAGACCTTCAACAGTCTTATCGTTAACATTTATGAAAGCTACTTTGGCAATATTTTCATCTACTGTATCGCCATCTACCATATAACCATGGTTCTGTGATGAAATATATACATGTCCTGAATCTAAATCCTTTACAGGATGATTTCCACCTCTATGTCCATATTTCATCTTCTTTGTATCGGCTCCTGTGGCAAGTGCCATAAGCTGATGTCCCAGACAAATTGCAAAAATTGGAATATCTGTATCATATAGTTTCTTTATCTGTTCAATCTGATAAACGCATTCTTTTGGATCTCCAGGTCCATTTGATAACATAATACCATCAGGATTCATGGCGATAATGTCTTCTGCCGGAGTATCACAAGGAAGAACTGTAACATTGCATCCTCTCTTATTCAGAGACTTTGCTATATTATTTTTTGCTCCAATATCTAAAAGTGCAACATTGTATTTGTCACCTTCTAAAACTTTTTTCTCTTTACATGATACTTTTTTAACAACTCCTGATACAACGTATTCTTTAATCTTTGGAAGTACCTCATCAAGATTGTAATCTTCGTTTGTTGTAATCATTCCATTCATTGTACCCTTTTCACGAAGAATCTTTGTAAGGGCACGTGTATCAATTCCTGCAATTCCCGGAATATCCTGTTCTTTCAGGAAATCCTGAATTG
>URQO01000058.1 GCA_900550135.1 uncultured Eubacterium sp. | reverse complement strand
AAAGGACCACAGTTTCCTATTATTCAGGGAGCAAAGGCAAAAATAACAAGTAGAAGACAAAAAGGAGTTTTAGAATATGCTTGAGTTAAAAGATGTAAAGTTTAGCGTAACAGACGAAAAGGGACAAAATAAAGATATAATAAATGGGGTAAATTTAAAAATAGATGAAAGTAAATTTGTAGCCATTACAGGACCTAACGGAAGTGGAAAATCAACTTTGGCAAAGCTGATAGTTGGCATTATCAAGCCAACATCAGGACAGATTATATTTAATGGAACAGATATTACAGATATGTCCATTACAGACAGAGCAAAGGCAGGTATAAGTTTTGCATTTCAGCAACCTGTAAGATTTAAAGGTATTAGAGTAGTTGACCTACTTAGAATGGCTTCAGGAAAGCAGTTGTCAATTAGTGAGGCATGTACATACCTGTCAGAAGTGGGATTGTGTGCAAGAGATTATATTAATAGAGAGGTTGACGGCAGTCTTTCAGGTGGCGAGTTGAAAAGAATTGAGATAGCTACCATTATTGCAAGAAATACAGTTCTTTCAGTATTTGACGAGCCGGAGGCCGGTATTGACTTATGGAGTTTTAACAGCCTTATAAAGGTATTTGAAAAAATGCAGAAAAATAATACCAATTCAATTTTAATTATTTCACATCAGGAAAGAATTTTGGATATTGCAGATGAAATTATATTATTGTCAAATGGACTTATCAAAGCCCATGGTTCAAAAGATGAGATTATGCCACTTGTTCTTGGAACAAATCAGGGTGGTGTATGTGAGAAATTAAAGGCGTAGGAGGACATTATGGATAAGATACAAATGGAATTGTTTGAGCAGCTTACAGGACTTCATCAAATTCCTGAGGGAGCTTACAATATTAGAGCAAACAGCAAAAAAGACAGCAGAAATACAACAGAAAATATAGATATTGTCACAAAGGATGACAAAGACGGCATAGACATATATGTAAAGCCCGGCACCAAAAATGAAAGCGTTCATATACCTGTAGTTATTAGTAAAACAGGTCTTGAGGAGTGTGTGTACAATGACTTTCACATTGGAGAAGGTGCTGATGTTTTGATTGTGGCAGGATGTGGTATTCACAACAGTGGTGATAAATTATCACAGCATGATGGTATCCATACATTTTACATTGGAAAAAATGCAAAAGTAAAATATGTGGAAAAGCATTATGGAAAAGGTGATGGTAACGGTGAAAATGTTATGAATCCTACAACTATTGTAAACATCGAAGAAGGTGGATACATGGAAATGGAAACAGTACAGATAAAAGGTATTGATTCTACAAACAGGGTCACAAAGGCAAAACTTGATAAAGATGCAAAAATTGTTATTACTGAAAGATTATTAACTCATGGCAATCAGGTGGCAACCACAAGATTTGATGTTGATATGGATGGAGAAGGTTCAAGCGCCAATGTAGTGTCAAGATCAGTTGCAAAAAATAACTCAAAGCAGACATTTTATTCAGTAATAAATGGAAACAACAAATGTAACGGACATTCTGAATGTGATGCCATTATTATGGACAATGCAAAAATCAGTGCAATTCCTGAAATTACTGCCAATCATTTGGAGGCTTCACTGATACATGAAGCTGCAATTGGTAAAATAGCAGGTGAACAGCTTATAAAACTTCAGACTTTAGGACTTACTGAAGAGGAAGCAGAAGAGCAGATTGTAAATGGATTTTTAAGATAGTTACAGCATACAATTATATAACAAATAAAAAAGGTATATGTATGAATGAAAAACTTGATAATCAATTAAATCTGGCAATGGATTTGTCAGAGGGAAATTTAAGCAAATCCCAGGAACTGTCAACCGGATACAACCCGGAGGATAATTCCTGGGATTTAATTGTACGGTATGGCGGAAACGTGGATGAAATAAAAAATCTGGCAAATAGTGTAAAAGAATTGGGTGGAGGCTATGCTATAGTAAACGCCAATAAAATGTTTGTAGATATGATAGCCAATCTTGATTCCGTAATTTACGTTGAAAAACCTAAGTCTTTGGAGTTTGCTATAATTAATGGAAAAAGGTCATCCTGTATCAATCAGGTTCAGATTGGAAGAGGTGGACTGTTTGGGGAAGGTGTATTTGTTGCCATAATTGATAGTGGAATAGATTATACAAATAGTGCTTTTATTGATGAAAATGGAAACACCCGAATATACAAATTGTATGATCAGGTAACAGGCGTTGTGTATGATAGTGAAGAGATTAATCAGGCAATTGGCAGTAATAATCCATATGAACTAGTAAATTCAAGAGACCTATCAGGTCATGGAACACATGTGGCAGGAATAGCAGCAGGAAATAATGGAGTGGCACCAAAAAGTAAGTTGTTGGTGGTGAAAATGAATACAGAAAGGGAAAACTCATTTCCAAGAACCACTGAGCTAATGGAGGCCATAGATTTTGTTATAAAAGAGGCAAATAAAGAAAACAAACCGGTAGCAATAAATATAAGTTTTGGAAATACATATGGCTCCCATGATGGAACCTCTCTTTTATCAACATATATAGACTATGTGGCTGATAGAAACAGAACAGTTATAGCTATTGGAACAGGCAATGAAGGAGACAGCGGAGGACATACAGGCGGATATCTTACAGATGCAAATGAAAATGTAGAACTTGAAATATCCCGTTATGAAAAGTCTTTAGCAGTGCAAATATGGAAAGATTATGTAGAAGAATTTGATATTCAAGTAATAGCTCCTTCTGGTGAAAGAACTCAGGTTATTTCAAAAGAAGGCTATATTTACAGGGAAACATTGGGAGAAACGGATATATATATACTGTATGGAACTCCAAGACCATATAGCAGGTTTCAGGAAATATATATAAGTCTGACACCACAAAACATATATCTGAACAGTGGTATATGGATTATAAATTTAATACCAAGGAAAGTAGTCAATGGAAGGTATGATATGTGGCTTCCCGCAAGAGGAAGCATAAATAAAAGCACAAGATTTTTAAAACCGGATCCGGACATTACACTAACTATTCCATCAGGTACAAATAAGGCAATTAGTGTAGGAGCATACAACAGTTATAATGATACTATAGCATCCTTTTCAGGAAGAGGATTTACAAGAGAGGAAAATCAGGTAAAACCTGACATAGTAGCACCGGGAGTAAATATTGTTTCAGCTTCAAATGCAGGTGGAACAAATTCAATGAGTGGTACATCTATGGCAACGCCCTTTGTAACAGGAGGTGCAGCCCTTATGATGGAATGGGGAATTGTCCGTGGAAATGACAGATATTTATATGGAGAAAAAGTAAAAGCGTATATGATAAGAGGTGCAAGAAAATTGCCAGGATTAAACAGGTGGCCAAACAAACAGGCAGGCTGGGGAGCGCTTTGTTTAGAAAAAAGCTTTCCACAAAAAATGCTCTAAAGACATGCCCACAGCCTAATGTAATTTTAGATAAATATGATAAGGATACAAAAGCATTAATTAACGAATAAATTAGCCATAAATATTAGAGTTGACACATATACTATTAATGTATATACTAAAAATAATTAAATAAAGATTATTTCCAGTAAGAGGGAGTAGTTCACAGCTTATGGCTGTTATGCTTTTCGTCATCACGTTTTTATACCGGAAAGCATACTGAAACAAGAACGAGACTTTTACCGTATTTTTTTGATGCGGTAAAAGTCTCGTTCTTGTTTTATTTTTTAGGGAAAAATATTGTCAAAATTTCTTAAGCGATAAACAGAAACCAGACAAAATGCACTTGTAAAAGAAGAAAAGTTGTCAGAAAAAATTGTATTAAAGGAGGAACATATGGAAGAAAGGAACATTATCATTACAGGAAAAAAGAAAACTGCATTTGAAATTTTTGTGGGGCAGTTTAAAGATTTGTTAGTTATTATTTTAATAATTGCAGCAATTATTTCAGCAGTAACAGAGTCAGTGGAAAGTACAATAGTTATATTTATTGTTCTTTTATTAAATGCAATTGTTGGAACAATTCAGGAAGTAAAGGCAATTAAGTCACTGGAAAGTTTGAAAAGTCTTTCTGCACCAAAAGCAAAATTAATAAAGGATGGACGAACAATTATTATCGACAGTGAAGATGTGAAAGTTGGAGACAGACTGTTAATTGAAGCAGGAGATATGATAGTAGCAGATGGAAGAATTGACAAAAATTATTCAGTAAAAGTTAATGAAAGTGCATTAACAGGTGAGTCAGTAAGCGTTGAAAAAACAGATGATGTTTATTCCGGCACATATGTTACATTTGGAAGAGCCGAAATTGTGGTAACAAAAATTGGAATGAATACAGAGATTGGCAAAATTGCAGCAATGTTAAATAATCAAAAAGAAAGAAAAACACCACTTCAGATAAAACTTGACAATTTTAGTAAAAAGCTTGCCATTATCATTATGGCAATTAGTGTAATTATATTTGGTTTGTATGTAAAGCAGGGATTTAATATATTTGACTCAATGATGTTTGCGGTGGCCGTTGCAGTAGCTGCAATTCCTGAAGCATTAGGTTCAATAGTTACCATAGTTCAGGCAATAGGAACGTCTAGAATGGCAAAAGAAAATACAATTATAAGAAATTTGAATGCAGTGGAAACATTGGGGTGTGTATCGGTAATCTGCTCCGACAAAACCGGAACACTTACACAAAACAAAATGACAGTAAAAAATGCATTTGTAAATAATAAAAATATAAAAATTAAGGACTTGGACATGGCAGGAGAAAGTGAAAAGAAAATCATTGCCTGCGCCATACTTGCAAATGACAGTGAAAAAACAAAGGATGGATTTAGAGGTGAACCAACAGAAGTTGCATTGATGGAAACAATGGATTATGTTGGAAATAAAAAATATACGGAAGAACTTTTGAACAAAAAGAGAATTGCAGAACTGCCATTTGATTCAACAAGGAAAATGATGAGTGTGATGTGCGAAAATAATAATGAAAATATTATTTTTACAAAAGGGGCACCGGATTATTTAATAGACAGATGTGAATATATATTAACAGACAAAGGTGTGGAAAAAATCACATCTGAACATAAAGAAGCAATAGAAAAACAAAATCGAATTTATGGAGAAATGGGCCAGAGAGTTATTGCTTTTGCTTATAAAGAAACCAGTGAACAATTGACTTCAAATCAGGAAAATAGTCTTATATTTATTGGTCTTATGTCAATGATTGATCCTCCAAGAGAACAGTCAAAAGAAGCAGTAAAAATGGCAAAAGAAGCGGGAATAAAACCTATTATGATAACAGGTGACAATGTAAATACGGCAAGGGCAATTGCAAAGGAAATAGGTATATATCAAAATGGTGATGAAGCAGTAGACGGTCAGACATTAAAGAATATGTCTGAAAAGCAACTTGAAGACAATTTGGATAAAATATCAGTATATGCAAGAGTGTCTCCTAGTGACAAAATACGAATAGTAAAAGCGTGGCAGAAAAAAGGCTATGTAACAGCCATGACAGGTGATGGCGTAAACGATGCACCGTCTCTTAAAAGTTCTGATATTGGAGTAGGAATGGGGTCTGGTACTGAAGTTGCAAAAGATGCCTCTGACATGGTGATTGTGGATGACAATTTTTCAACAATTATAAAAGCTGTATCAAATGGCAGAAGTGTTTACAGGAATATTATCAATGCAATAGTGTTTTTAATGTCAGGAAACCTTGCTGCAATAATATCAATAGTTTTAACATCACTTATGGGACTTTCATCACCATTTACCGCAATACAACTGCTATTTATCAATCTTGTAACAGATTCACTTCCTGCACTTGCAATAGGAATGGAAAAAAATGATGACAGCCTTTTAAAAGAAAAACCAAGAAATAAAAATGAAGAAATTGTCTCAAAGACTTTTTTAACGAAGGTGGCAATACAGGGGACATTAATAAGCATTGTGGTATTAACCGCATACTTTTGGGGATTACAGGTAAGTGCAAAAACAGCTACAACATACGCCTTTATTACTTTAATATTTGCACGACTTTTTCATGGATTTAACTGTAGAAGTAAAGAATCGGTATGCAAAATAGGATTGTTCTCAAATATGTACACAGTTTACGCATTACTGACCGGTGTGATACTTGTAATGATTATTTCATTTGTTCCGGGATTGAATGTATTGTTTGGTATATATTGGACAAATAATATACAGATAATTTATTTGCTGGGACTGGCATTTATTCCAACACTGACAATTCAAATTTTCAAAATGTTATGGTATATTTAAATAGTATCAAAGTCTTATAATACAATAAAGGATAAAGCAATACCGTAAGAACAGTTTGACATAGGAGGAAAAATGAAGAATAACGTAAAATGTATATTAGTTGTAGAAGATGAAGAAAAGTTAAGAAGTACAGTAGCTGATTTTTTGAAATTATATGATTATGAAATAATCGAGGCAAAAGACGGTCAGGAGGCAATTGAACAATTTGAAAAGAACATTGATATAATTGATTTGGTCCTACTCGACATTATGCTTCCGGTATATGATGGTCAATACGTGTTAAAAAAAATAAGAGAAACATCAGAAGTGCCGGTTATTATGATGACTGCAAAATCAGGAGATTATGAGCAGATTAAAAGTTTTGGAAACGGTGTTGATGATTACATTAAAAAGCCGTTTATGCTTGCGTTGCTAAAGGCAAGAGTAGAGGCTGTGTTAAAACGTAGCCTGAAAAAACAGGAAAAAAGAGAAAAATTGGATGCAGGAAAATTGCACCTGGACTGTACAGCCAGAAAAGTATATCTGGACGATCAGTATATTGTAACAACACCAAAGGAATTTGACCTGTTAAGTTTTCTTATTGAAAATCAGAAAGTTACGCTTAAAAGAGAACAGATATTAGATGCTGTATGGGGACAGGATTATGATGGTACTTACCGTACAGTTGACACAATTATCAAACAGTTACGTATAAAATTAGGGGAGGAATGTCCATACATAAAGTCAATTTATGGTATTGGATACATATTTGAAATTGAAGATATTTAAGACTATAAAAAGCAGAATGATTTTTATGCAATTGGTTGTTATAACAGTTGCATTGGGTATTGTTTTTATTTTGTTTAGTGCTTTTGCAGATGAGTACTATTTTGTTAGCAAATTGGATGCAATGGAAGAATACGTTGACATGCTTGAGAATGAAGACATGGAAAATATTGCCAACACAACAAGGGCAATTCTTTTAGCGGAAGAGCAAAATATAAGATTTGTAATCAGCAATGAAAAATTTCAGGCGATATATGTTACATATTCATTACAGGACAAAACTTCACAACAGGCAAAGGTAGCAAATCATATAGTAAAACGTCTTCAGAAATATTCAGAAGGAAAAACTATCAAGAAAAATGGCAAAAACAGAATATCAGTAAGAAAAGTTATTATACAGAAAAATCATAAGTATTATGTATATGCTTATGAAACAAAATTGAGCAAAAACATAAAAATATCATATTATATATGGTTTTTCGGGGTCGTAATAGTTATGGTATTAATTTTGGCAATTATAATGTCTATCATAATATCAAACAGATTGTGCAGACCTATTAAACAAATTGAGAGAAATACCAGAGAAGCTGTAAATAACAACTACAAGGTAAACATAAATGAAAATCAGGAGTTTTTGGAGCTTTCAGGACTTGCCCATAGTATTAACATAATGATGTCAAAAATAAGAGAGCAGATAGAAAGTCTTGAAAATGAAATTGAACATAAGACAAAAGTTGAAAATCTAAGAAGACAATTTGTCAACAATGTTTCACATGAAATGAAAACGCCCCTTGCAATTATTTCAAATCAGGTAGAGATGCTTGAACTGTTAAAAGATGAAAAGAAAAAAAAGGAATATTGCAGATCAATCATAGAAGAAGCTGAAAACATGTCTCAGATGATTAATGATATGATTGTGATTTATTCCATACAGGCTGATGAGGACGGACTTAAGGTAGTAAATGCAAATATCAATGAGTTGGTTGAATTTACATGTAGAGACTATGACAAATTGTATGAGTTAAAGAATATTAATATAGTTGAAGAGTACCCAAAAGAATGTTATGCATATGTTAATGAAAGATTTTTTTCACAGGCGGTCAGCAATTATATAACCAACGCCATAAAGCATTGCAGGGATAATGGAACAATTCATGTTAGAGTTGTATCTCAGGAAACATTTGTCAGAGTGGAAGTTGAAAATGACGGAGAAAATATACCGGAAAGTAAGAAAAACTGCATATGGGATATGTTCTACAAAGGTGACAACAGTGGTCTTGCCGACAGTCAAAAAGGAAGTGGTCTTGGACTGTATCTTGTAAGAAGTATTATTGAACTTCACGGTGGCACTTATGGATTTGAAAATTTAAATCAGGGCGTAAAGTTCTATATCAACATACCTAAAGTGCAAAAAAAAGATTAATATAAAATTGAATTAAATTAGTGTCAAGGGTATAATTTTTATAGATTTTTTGAAAGGAAGATTTATATGATAAGATTTACTACCATTGGCACTAATTTTGTTGTGGACTGGTTTTTGGAAGCTACAAAGCAGTGCCCTGATTTGGAATATGTAGGAACATATTCAAGAAGTATTCAAAAAGCAAAAGAGTTTGGTGAAAAATACGGCAGTAAACTGTATTTTGACGATTTGGAAGAGTTGGCAAAATGTGAGTCAATAGATGCGGTATATATAGCAAGTCCAACATATGCTCACTTTGAACAGGCCATGTTGATGCTTAAAAATAAAAAACACGTACTGCTTGAAAAACCAATGGCAAGCAATGCAGAAGAAGTAAAGCAATTGATAGATACTGCAAAAGAAAACAATGTAGTTTTGTTAGAGGCAATGAAATCGGTTTTTGATCCGGGATTTGAAGCAATAAAACAGGCAATATCAAAGATTGGAAAAGTCAGAAGAGCAAGTTTTCAATTCTGTCAGTATTCATCAAGATATGACAAATTTAAAAATGGAATTGTTGAAAATGCTTTTAATCCTGATTTGTCAAATGGCGCCATTATGGACATAGGAGTTTACTGTGTTCACCCGATGGTAAAATTGTTTGGGATGCCTACTGAAATAAAGTCAGATGCAGTGATTTTAAAAGACAGTATAGATGGCGAAGGTACTATTATTTTTAAATATGAAGATATGCTTGGAGAAGTTTTATATTCAAAAATAACAAACAGTTTTGTACTAAGTCAGATTCAAGGGGAAAAAGGTGCAGTAATTATCGATGAAATCTCAATTCCAAGAAATGTATCTATTCATTACAATGATGCTACAGTGGAACAGATGAAAGTGGAACCATGCGACAACAATTTGAAATATGAAGCAATGGAATGGGCAAGGATGATTAATGAAAAAGACTACAGTGATAAACATAGCAAATATTCATTAATGGCACTTGAAGTTATGGATAAGGCAAGAAAGCAGCAGGGAATAGTATTTCCGGCCGACAAGAAGTAAAGAGATTCTATTAAATATTTTATAACTATTGATATTTAAAATTAAATTGCTTGCAAATTGTATTTATTATGATAGAATACAACAGGTCGTTTGGTCTAAAAATAGATATTTCTTCAGAATGATATTATTTATTGAAACAAAGTAATAATTCAATGAACTGTTACTGTTTATAAGAATAATGTGATAGTTGATTAAAACAAATACAAAATGGAAAAGGAAAATGAGGTACGATTATGCTAAGTATACAGCAGGCCGCAGCAAAATATTCAGATAGCGGAATTAAAAAGACAAAAATGTCGGTTTTAAAAATGTTTATAATGGCATTTATGGCAGGAATGTTTATATCATTTGCAGGAGTTGCGTCATCTGTTGCAGCTACAACAGTGGACAATGCATCACTTGGAAAACTTATTGCATCATTAGTTTTCCCGGCAGGACTTGCAATGGTTATTTTAAACAGTTCAGAGTTATTTACAGGAAACAATCTGCTGATTATTTCAGTTTTAGATAAAAGAATCAAATTACTTGATATGTTAAAGAACTGGATTGTTGTTTATATCGGAAATTTTTTGGGATCAATTTTTGTTACAGGATTTTATGCATTAGGACATGAGTTTTCATTATTTAATAATGGTGTGGCAAAAAATATTATGACAACAGCAGTGGCAAAGTGTAATTTGTCATTTTCAGATGCATTTATAAAAGCTATTTTCTGTAACATATTGGTATGTGTAGCCGTTATGATGGCGCTTACAGCTGAAAGAGTTTCGGGAAAGATTATATCACTGTTTTTACCTATCATGGTATTCGTTATCTCAGGTTTTGAACATAGCGTTGCCAATATGAGTTACATTAGTGGTGGACTTTTTATCCACTTACAGTATGGAAATTTAGGTGTTGATACAGCAGGACTTACATGGTACAACTTTTTAGTTGCAAATTTGGTGCCTGTTACACTTGGAAATATTGTGGGCGGACTTTTAATTGGATGTGCTTATTGGTTTATAAAAAGAGATAATAAGCAGTAAAAGCCACAAATACAAACTCCCAAAGTAGAACACCTGTGGCAACAGAAAATGTTTGAATATTGTAGTTTAAAAACAAATAGTCAAATACCACATAAGCGAGGATTACGCTGATCACAAATATAGCAATATCTACAGCCAAAATTGAATTTTTGGTAAAATTTATATATGAATAGAATAAAACAGGAATAGAAATCAGACCGCAGACTAACCCTGCAAATGCAGTAGGAAAGTAACTGCGGTTTTTTCTTGCAAAAATATAGTAGCCGATGACAACCCAAACAAGCATGGGAAAATACAATAGTTTTAAATGCTCCACAGTGCTTTCGTTGACAGGACAGATTAAACCTACAAATGAATTATTACCGGACCATTCATAAACAAAATGAAGTATACATCCCAGAATAATGGTAAACACAATTCCAATCAAAATAAATTTATGAAAATTCTTAAACATAAAATCCTCCATAATTTAGCTTTTGACTATTATTTTTTACACTTATAATATTTTCATTCAATATATATTATTAAAAAGTATAATTTTCTCATTTGTTGTTTATATATTATTTTTACTGACTATAATTTTTTCTCAAACGTTTATGCATTATTTTTGAACATAATATTTTCTTAAGTGGAAGTTTGTATTGTAATATTTTAAGGAGATTAATGTTATAATGTAAAATACGACAATAAGTTTGTTGACATACTGACTAAAACGCGTTAATATACTGAGTGCACAATTTAATCCAGTAAGGGCTAGTACTGGTTTCGACAGGGATTTGGAATCTGGTGAAGCTATCCGTAGGCGATACGTCAAATCGCGACATTAAAATTAAACGCTGAAGATAATTTAGCTTACGCTGCCTAGTTGCAGCTGTCACTAACAGGCCTCCTACAACCTGTTAGCTGGCATCGACTTTGGTAGGGAACCCTTTATACAAAGCTTTGAGTATAAAGGAGCAATATGAAGCTACTAAGAGGTATAGAATGTTAGTTTTCGATACTTTGAGGGAATGTTAAATAACTGACTATGATAGTAGAAGAACAGTGGAAGGATTTTTGGACAGGGGTTCGACTCCCCTCTAGTCCAGTCATTGTACTAAGGAGGGACCCATCGTAGATGGGAGAATTCCTTAGTACTTACAGCAAGGAGGGACCCGTCGTAGATGGGAGGATTCCTTAGTACTTACAGCAAGGAGGGACCCACCATAGGTGGGAGGATTCCTTAATATATAAAAAAGTTGTAATTTCCGGAACAGGAAGTTGCAACTTTTTTTTATATCAAACACATAATAAACACATCTTTTTGTTAAGTTTTAATTAATATGATAGAATATAGTTAAAGCTTGATAGGAGGAATCACATGGCACAGTTAAAAATATTAGTAGTTGATGATGAAGCGAGAATGAGAAAGCTTGTAAAAGATTTTCTTGTGAGAAAAAATTACGAAGTAGTTGAGGCTGCAGATGGCGAAGAGGCTATAGATTTATTCGTGACACACAATGACTTTGACCTTATTTTGCTGGATGTTATGATGCCTAAAATGGATGGTTGGGAAGTATGTAGGGAAATCAGAAAGTTTTCAAAAGTTCCAATTATTATGCTTACTGCAAAAAGTGAGGAAAGTGATGAACTTCTGGGATTTGAACTTGGTGTAGACGAGTACATTTCAAAGCCATTTAGCCCAAGAATACTAGTGGCAAGAGTTGATGCCATTTTAAGAAGGACAAACAATATAGATCAAAATGAAATAGAGACAGCAGGAGACATTGAAATCAACAAGGCTGCACATATAGTTACAGTAAAGGGACAGCCTATAGAGCTTAGTTTTAAGGAATTTGAACTGCTTTCTTATTTTGTACAGAACAAAGGTATTGCCCTTTCAAGAGAGAACATATTAAACAATGTATGGAATTATGATTATTTTGGTGACGCAAGAACAATCGACACTCACGTTAAAAAGTTAAGAAGCAAGCTTGGAGAGTGCGGAAAGTATATTCTCACAATCTGGGGCATGGGTTATAAATTTGAAGTAAATTAAAGAATTAAAGGTAAAATATATTTACAGTACAACCAGAGGTATACAATGAAAAAATCCATTAGATATAAAATGACGGCTTTAGATCGGAAGAGCGTCGTGTAGGGAAAGAGTGTAGATCTCGGTGGTCGC
>URQO01000057.1 GCA_900550135.1 uncultured Eubacterium sp. | reverse complement strand
CAAGCTGGCTTCGCCACCTTAATGAACCGACCGCGTTAGAAGCACTTTCGTTAAATGTTGTCTGTGTGTAGCGTGGCGTAAATTTTCATGTTTATTAACAATTATTTTTTTACAAAGATGATGCCGTATGCTCCCGGACCGATGTGAGTTCCGATAGTTGGACCAATTTGCATGCTTTCATCCGGTGCAATTCCAATTTCATTTAATTTGTCCAAAAACAACTTATTATTGTCCATTCCGTAAGAATATATGTTATAAATGGGATAATTTGTATTTATGTTTTCTTTTTCCACAAGTTTAACAATGTCAGCCAATGCTTTTTTTCTTCCTATGCTTTTGCCTTTCATTCCCACTTTTCCATCTTCTGTTAAAGTAACAAGTGGCTTGATTTTTGCAAGTGTTCCTATTCCTGCCTCAACAGCGGATAAGCGACCGCCTTTTTTCAGATTTTCCAATGTATCAAGAACTGCATACAATTTTATTTTGGATTTTATCTTTTCCAACTCGTCTACTATTTCAAGTGCATTCTTTCCGCTATCTCTTAATTGTATTCCATATTCTGTCATCATTTTAATAACATAAGTTGCTGACAGTGAATCAATAATATGTATTTTGTCATAACATGCCATGCTTTTTGCAAGTGTTGCACTTTGCAATGTTCCACTTAGTTTTGAAGATAATAATATGCAGATAAGTTCATCATCGTTTTCTTTTGCTTTCTCAAACACATCCAAGAAATCCTGGGGTGATGGTTGGGATGTTTTTGGAAGTTCATCTGCATTTTGCACCAATTGATAAAACTCATCTTTGGTAATCTCTCCATCTAAAATATATTTATCTTTAAGTGTTATTGTAATTGGGATTCTTAAAATTCCCTTTTTTTCTGTTTCTGTTTTCTCATAATCTGATGCTGAATCTACTAAAAATTTAATCATATGTCTTTTACCACTTCTGATGCCACGTCAGCTATTGCGTTTAATGTATCAACCAATTCAACTGACCTCTCTTTTCCCAGCCTTTCTTCCAATTTTTTTCTAATGTCTTCCACAATCTCCAAAACACCTTCTCTTGATTTTTCGTAAAGTGGAATTGCTTCTTCGTTTAACTTAACGTAAACATTTCTTTTGTCTGTATAAGAACGCTCTTTTACCAGTATTTTCTTTTTAACCAATCCGTTTATTGTTCTGCTCATTAATGATTTAATAAGTCTGGTTTTTTCACATAAATCTGTTGCTGTTAAATAATTTTCAGGGTCATGTTTCATTTGGTTGTAAATAATATTGCAAACCAGCGACTCGTTATAAGACAAACTGCTTACTATTCTCTCATTACAGATGGCGTTGGACACCCTAAGCCATGCACTTAATAATTCTTCATTATATTCTTTCATTGTTATCTCCTGTAATTTAGTTTACTTTGTGAACAGTTGACTTTGTGTACTTTATCACAGTAAAAAAAAATAGTCAAGTATTTTCAATGTTTCAAACAAAAACATCCATCAAGCCTGTAATTTTGATTTTTCAAAAAAACAACTCCTATGCTAAAACCATAATTCATAATCAATGAATTCTGGTTTTAGCATAGGAGCTATTTTTTATTCCATTTCAACTATTATTGCCTTATTTTTATCAAAATGTTCTTCTGAATTATTTGACAATATATCATCTGCTGCATCATTAAAAGAAATATCCTTGTCATTTGTTAAAACAACATATTTGGATTTTTTCGCTGCATTTGGCAATTTGCCTGTCAATACAACTTTATATTTATATTCTCTTCCATCTGCATGCCAAACATCAGATGCATCTTTATAGTAATCGTATAAAACACCTGCATGATTTTTTAATTCAGTTTCTGTTGCCTGGTTATTTAATGTTGTAGTTTTTTCTTCTTTTGTATTTCCACAACCTACTACCCCAACCATAAGTAACACTAAAAAAATGGTAATATATTTCTTCATCTCTGTATCTCCCTTTTAATTTTTTCATTATAATTAATTAATCATTGCTTCCAATTCTTCAAATGAATTTGCCACGCTATATACTCTTGAAAGGTCACAGTGGAACATACCCTGTTCTTTCATTTCATCCATAAATTTAAGTAATGTATCATAAAATCCATTGTGGTTAAATATAATTACTTTTCCCTCAATCATGTTCTTTTCAATAAGAACAATTGCTTCAAACAATTCATCCATTGTTCCTACACCACCCGGCAGTACAATAAACACATCTGCCTGCTGTTCAAAATGTTGCTTTCTCTCAGCCAGGGTGTCACACTGAATCTTTTCAGTACATCCGTCAAATACGCTCATATCCTTAAAAGCCTTTGGATATACACCGATAATCTTTGCGCCTGACTTATGCATGCCCTGTGCCATATAGCCCAATGTACTTTTTGAACCACCACCATATATCAAATCATATTTTTTGCCAAGTCTCTCGCCCATATCCATGTATGGTTTTAACTTTTCTTCTGAAACATATGGTGAAAAAGAACCATAAATACAAATCATTTTTCTGTCCATAATAACCCCTCTTTTCTTCTTTGTATTTTATTTATTTTAATCTTATGCAAGATTTAAACCTTTTATTTTTTATTTTAATCTTATGCAGGATTTAAAACGTTTATTTTTTGTTTTAATCTTATGCAGAATTCAAATTGCTTATTTTTAACTTATATAAGATTCAAACTGTTTATTTATGCTTAATATTATACTTTCCAATTGGTATTTTTACAATTATTTTCTGCCACATTTTAACTACAATAATTACTGTCTGTCTGCATTTGGAACACATTATAGAAGAAACTGTGACATGGCATAGTTGCTTATGTCTATTCCTCTTTTTGTAAGCCTTACATTATCACCATTTTCTACAATAAGTCCCTGCTCTACCAGTTTTTTTGTAACCGGACCGTATATATTGTCATACTTTACATTAAAGTTAGTCTCAAACTGTTTCTTAGATATTCCTTTGGTCATTCTAAGCCCCAAAAACATAAATTCTTCTTTCATGTCCTTGGAAGTCAGATACTGAATTTTGCCTTCTATAACAGATATTGCATCTTCTGTTATGTCCCAAACATCATCCTGATAAATAAAACTGTCACCATAAAAATCTTCGTCTGTATCTCTGCCATCCAGCATTAATCCGATATATTTGTCCAAATCATCAGTATTGCTATAACGTGTATTGTTATATAAAGATGCTGCACCTATTCCAAATCCCAGATAATCCACTCTTTTCCAGTAACCAATATTGTGCTTACATTCTTTTTGCGGCTTTGCAAAATTTGATATTTCATAATGTATATATCCATTATCTTTTAACATTTTTTCTGTAAGATAATACATCTCACGCTCTGTATCTTCATCAGGTAAAATTTTTATTCCCTTTTCTTCTGCTTCTTCCACCTGCTGACACAATGGCGTATCGTCTTCTACTATAAGACTATATGCTGAAATGTGTTCAGGATTTAATTTAATGACTTTTTCCAAAGTGTTTCTGTAGGTCTCCATAGTCTAATAAGGAAGTGCACTCATAATATCAATATTAATATTGTCAAAACCTGCCTTCCTCGCCATTTCATAGCTTTCGAGAAATTGGGAATAGTTGTGTATTCTACCTATTCTACTTAGTTCTTCATCATTTGCAGACTGAAGGCCAAAACTTATTCTGTTAATTCCTGATTTTTTGTAAGTGTTTAACTTTTCTTCTGTAACAGTGCCCGGATTACACTCAATGGTAATTTCTGCATTCTCTGCCAGCTGACAGTTACTTTTTACTGCATTCATTATTTTTTCAATTAGATTTGCCTGTAAAATAGATGGTGTTCCACCACCAATAAAAATGCTTGTAACAACTCTTCCAGCCATTTTTTCTTTACTTAATTCTATTTCCCTAACTAATGCATTTACATATTCTCTTTTTGTACTGTCATTTTCGCACATTGATAAAAAATCACAATAATTACATTTTCTTGCACAAAATGGAATATGAATATACAATTCTAGTGGTTTATTATTCATAACAACTCCTGTTCTTAATATCTCTGTCAGCCAATTTTTTACAACTATTTTGACTTGTATACATTATCTTCTTTTTTCTTTACCATATATTTTTAATGCCAAAGACCACCTGTTAACCGGCACGTCTTTGGCATTGTATTTTTATTCTTCGTCTAATTTTAAAACTGCCATAAAAGCACTTTGTGGAATTTCAACATTTCCCACCTGACGCATTCTCTTCTTTCCTTCCTTCTGTTTTTCAAGAAGTTTCTTCTTACGTGAAATATCTCCACCGTAACATTTTGCCAATACGTCTTTTCGCATTGCCTTAACTGTCTCTCTGGCAATAACCTTGCTTCCAACTGCTGCCTGAATAGGTACTTCAAACATCTGTCTTGGAATTTCCTTCTTTAACTTTTCGCACATCTTTCTACCACGCTCGTAAGCTGATGCCTCCGGCACAATAAATGATAATGCGTCTACTTCTTCTTTATTTATAAGAATATCAAGTTTAACCAGTTTGGCCTGCTCATATCCCTTCAATTCATAATCAAATGATGCATATCCTCTTGAACGTGACTTTAATGCATCAAAGAAATCATAAATAATTTCGTTTAATGGAATATCGTATTTAAGGAGAGCTCTTTGTCCTTCCACATATTCCATTCCAATATAAGTACCACGTCTTTGCTGACACAATTCCATAATGGCACCTATGAACTCTGTAGTCACCATAATTTCGGCACTAACAATAGGTTCTTCCATATACGCTATTTCACTTGGATCAGGAAGATTTGTTGGATTGGTCAGTTCAATAATTTCACCGTTTTCCTTGTACACCTTATAAATAACAGATGGTGCTGTTGTTACAAGGTCAAGTCCATATTCTCTTTCCAGTCTTTCCTGAATGATTTCCAAATGAAGAAGTCCTAAGAATCCACATCTAAATCCAAAGCCAAGTGCTATGGATGTTTCAGGTTCAAACTGTAATGCAGCATCATTTAACTGTAACTTTTCCAAAGCATCTCTTAAATCAGGATACTTTGCTCCGTCTGCCGGATAAAGTCCACAGTAAACCATTGGCTGAACTTCCTTATATCCCGGAAGTGGCTTGTCACATGGTTCATCTGCATTTGTTACTGTATCACCAACTTTTGTATCTGCCACATTTTTAATACTAGCTGTAATATATCCTACCATTCCAGCCGGCAGTTCATCACATGGAATAAACTGACCTGCGCCAAAATATCCTACTTCTACTACATTTGCAGTGGCACCTGTAGCCATCATTTTTATATTCATTCCAGGTTTTACAGTACCTTCTTTTACTCTGCAAAATACAATTACACCTTTGTATGAATCATACAAACTGTCAAAAATCAATGCCTGAAGTGGTGCATTTGCGTCTCCTGTTGGAGCCGGGATTTTTTCTACAATTGCTTCTAATACATCCTCACAGTTTAATCCTGTTTTTGCAGAAATAAGTGGTGCATCATCTGCTTCAAGTCCTATTACATCTTCAATTTCTGCTTTTACCCTGTCAGGGTCTGCTGATGGAAGATCAATTTTGTTTATAACCGGAAATACTTCAAGGTCATGATCCAATGCCAAATATACATTTGCCAAGGTCTGCGCCTCAACACCCTGAGCTGCATCTACTACCAGCACTGCTCCATCACAGGCAGCAAGACTTCTTGATACCTCATAGTTAAAATCCACATGTCCCGGTGTATCTATTAAATTAAAAATATACTCCTGACCGTCTTTTGCCTTGTATACAGTTCTTACAGCCTGAGACTTTATTGTAATGCCTCGTTCTCTTTCAAGCTCCATGTTGTCAAGGACCTGTGCCTGCATTTCTCTATTTGTCAAAAGTCCTGTCATTTCGATTATTCTGTCTGCCAATGTTGATTTTCCATGATCAATATGGGCTATAATACAAAAATTTCTGATTTTACTCTGATCGATATGTGCCACTTTTTCCTCCATCTATTTTGTTAAATTATCTATTACATACTGAAATATTTTCTGACTGTTGTTCATTGATTCCCAATTGGTACACATTTTTGATGCCATATGCTTGTCCGGTGTAGATACATTTATTTCTATTAATGTACTGTCACCTTCCTTTACCTGACAATGCACAACATAATCGCCATTGGATGCTCTATAATAATCAGACACCGTACCTACTTCATTTCTTAGTTCGTACTTATTGTCAACTAAGAACATATCAATGTCATCTACTATCTGATTCGGTATCTTATTCTCGAAAAATTTTAAACTTTCCCTTCCCTCAGAAGACAAGTGATAATATGAAGTGTTTCTATTAACATTTGAAAAAACAAAACCATCTTCTATTAACTCACTTATAGCTTTTTGAACCGAAAAATAGTTTGTATATTCATTTTCCAAAAAAAACTGAGCAATCTGTGTGTTGGTTAATGGGAATTCTACTTTATTGAGCATATGCATAATCATTAACTTATATAAAGCTTCTGTTTCTATTGCCATTGTTTACTCCTCTTCCTGATTCATTGCCAGTTCTTCAATCACCTGTAATATCTCCTCTTTCCCCTGCTTTGACTGAGCTGAAAAAGGAATGATTGTTGTTCCCGGAACAACATTTAATCCCACTCTTATCATTTTCAAATTTTTCTGTATCTGACTTCTTTTAATTTTGTCTAGTTTGGTTGCCACAATAATAGGTTCATATCCGTTTGCCAAAATCCACTCATACATATTTTTGTCATTGGCAGACGGATCGTGTCTTATGTCTATAAGCAAAAATACTGCTTTTAACATCTGTGATGTGTGAAGATAATTTTCAATCATTTTTCCCCATTTTGCCTTAATTTCCTTTGACACACTGGCATAACCATATCCCGGCAAATCCACAAAATACATTTCTCTATTTACATTATAAAAGTTGATTGTCTGTGTCTTTCCTGGCTGGGAAGATGTTCTTGCCAAGGATTTTCTGTTGACAAGTCCATTTATTAATGAAGATTTTCCTACATTTGACTTACCTGCAAATGCAATCTCCGGCATTGTATTATCCGGTAATTTACTTGTAATACCACAAACAGTTTCCAATTCTACATTTTTTACAATCATTACTTCCCTAACCCTTTCTTATCATAATGTATGTTTTATTTTACTAATGCCACTTTTAATACCTGTGACATTTCTTCTGCCATTACAATTTTCATGCCACCTGTAATCTCCTTAGAAATTTCACTTAATAAAGGCTCATTTTTCTTTGGAACAACTACAGTTTTAATACCGGCATTTTTTGCAGCAAGAAGTTTTTCCTTCAAACCTCCAATAGGCATAACTTTTCCACGAAGATTTATTTCTCCGGTCATTGCCACCTTGCTGTTTACCTTTATACCTGACACAGCTGATAATATTGCTGTTGCCATGGTAATACCTGCTGACGGGCCATCCTTTGGCACAGCCCCTTCCGGTACATGAATATGTATGTCATGATTTGCAAAGAAGTCACGGTTTGCTCCATAACTTTCTGCAATACTTCTTACATATGTAAGTGCAATCTGTGCAGATTCTTTCATTACATCACCAAGCTGACCTGTAATCTTTAACTGCCCTTTGCCCGGCATTGTATTTACTTCAATCTGTAATGTTGTACCACCTACAGCTGTCCATGCCAAACCTCTTACAATACCTACATCATTTTTCTCGTTTGCCATGTCTTTGTCATATAGTTTTCTTCCTAAATATTTTTCAATATTTCTTGAAGTAATTTTCAAACGCTTCTTGCCATTTTTTAAAATCAGGCTGGCAGCCTTTCTGCATATTTTTCCAATTTCTCTATCTAGCTGTCTTACACCGGCTTCTCTTGTATAATAAGCTACAATGCTGTTTATACCTTCGTCAGTAATAGTCAGCCAGCTTTTTCTAATTCCGTTTTTATCAAATTCTTTTGGAATGAGATGTTCCTTTGCAATATGGAACTTTTCATTTTCAGTGTAACCTTCTACCTGAATAACTTCCATTCTATCAAGCAAAGGTGTCGGCACAGAACTTAAATCATTGGCTGTTGCAATAAACAATACCTTTGACAAATCAATAGGTATCTCCGCATAATTGTCTCTAAACTTATAGTTCTGTTCTGAGTCAAGAACTTCCAACATTGCAGATGCAGGATCTCCATGTATGCCTGTTCCCATTTTGTCTATTTCATCTAACAAAATCAATGGATTGGCACTACCTGCTTCTCTTAATGCCTTTACAATTCTACCGGGCATTGCACCTACATATGTTCTTCTATGGCCTCTGATTTCAGACTCATCTGTTACACCACCTAATGAAATTCTAACATATTTTTTGTTAAGCGCTTCCGCAATAGAATGTGCAATACTTGTCTTACCTGTTCCCGGAGGGCCTACCAAGCATATAATAGGACTAACATTTTTTGCCATAGTCAACTGTCTTACTGCCAAAAACTCCAATATACGCTCTTTTACTTTTTTTAACTCATAATGGTCTCTGTTTAAAACCATCTCTGCATTATTCAAATCTGGATTTTCCTTTGTAACATTATTCCATGGAAGTTCCAGCATGTTTTCAATATATGTTCTTATGTTATTGCCTTCAACCGGATTGCCTGCATAAGATTTAAATCTTGATAATTCTTTTAATAATTTTTCTTTTACGGAATCATTGGCATTTAAGTCTTTTATCTTTTCTTCAAGCTGGTCTACTTCACCCTGGAAATCATCGCCCAACTCTTCTCTGATAATCTCCATTTGCTCACGAAGTATATGCTCACGCTGACTTTTTTCCAAACGATTTTTTACCTTTTCTATAATTTCTTCCTTAATTTCTGCAATTTGGTTTTCTTTTATTAAAAATGCCGACAAGACACCGAAGCGTTCCTCACTGCTTTTTTGTTCCAAAAATCTTTGCTTTGTACGATAATCCACTTTTATACGAAGAAGTGTCTGACTCATAAGTTCTTCTATATCATCAATTTCTTTCAATGCCTGAATGCCCGATACGGTAAGTTCATGAGTGCTTTTATTGAAAATAGTTACCAACTCTTTAAGTTCTCTTACGTATGCCTCATTTGCATAATCTGATATCTGGGAAATTTCTTCTTCAATTTCAACAACTTCACCTGCAAAGTGACCGTTTTCAACATACCACGATGTTATCTCACCCTTAGCCACAGATTCTACCATTACCCTTACAATATCATCTGGAAGTGTGTTTAATTGTTTTACCTCAACAATTGTTCCTATTTTATATATATCATCAAAACCCGGCGTGTCCTCCACCGGGTCTTTTTGTGCAACAACAAACAATTTTTTATTTGAAACCATTGCTTCTTTGGCTGCTTTTATTGATAATTTTCTACTAATGTCAAAATGTACTGTTGTTCCCGGAATAATTGTAAGTCCTCTTAAGGGAATAACCGGAAATGTTGTTATTTTCTCTGACATAATTTCTCCTTGTCAAACTACTATTATGCAGTTTGTCCTTTCTTTTTCCTGGTTGTAGTCTTCTTTGCTATAACCGAGTTGTAAATTATCTCTGCATCTGCCAGACCGTTTACCACATCTTCATTGATAATACATTCCTTAACAGACTCATCTGATGGAATTTCATACATCAGATCCATTACTGTGTTTTCTATAATCGATCTAAGACCTCTTGCACCTGTTTTTCTGTCAACTGCAAGCTTTGCAATCTGATTTACAGCTTCATCTGTAAATTTAAGCTCTACTCCATCTAACTCAAACAACTTCTTGTACTGTTTTACTAAGGCATTCTTTGGTTCAGTTAATATTCTCTCCAATGCTTTTTCATCTAAAAAGTCCAAAGTTACAGTAACAGGAACACGTCCTATAAATTCAGGAATAAGTCCAAACTTTGTCAGATCCTGTGGCATAACCTGTTTTAATAACTGATCCTCTTTTAACTCAGTCTTTTCTGAAAGTTCTGAGCCAAATCCTATAGAACTTTTGTCTAATCTTCTCTCAATAATTTTATCTAAACCTGCAAATGCACCACCACAAATAAATAAAATATTTGTTGTATCAATTGGAATAAGTTCCTGCTGTGGGTGTTTTCTTCCTCCCTGTGGTGGAACACTTGCTTCTGTTCCCTCTAAGATTTTAAGCAATGCCTGCTGAACACCTTCACCTGATACATCTCTTGTAATAGATACATTTTCAGATTTTTTTGTAATTTTGTCTATTTCATCAATATAAATAATACCGTGTTCTGCTCTTTCAATATCATAATCAGCAGCCTGTATTAATTTAAGCAAAATATTTTCTACATCTTCACCTACATAACCTGCTTCTGTAAGAGTTGTTGCATCTGCAATTGCAAATGGCACATTTAATATTTTTGCTAATGTCTGAGCAAGATATGTTTTACCTGAACCTGTTGGACCTAATAGCAAAATATTTGACTTCTGTAATTCAACGTCCAAATCCTTGTTTGCCAGCACTCTTTTATAATGGTTATAAACGGCCACAGATAAAACCTTTTTTGCATCGTCCTGACCTATAACATATTCATCTAAAAATTCTCTTATTTCTTTTGGCTTAAGCAAATTTATTTCTTCTTTTACAGTTGTTTCTTCTTTGCTGTATATTTCTTCATCCACTATTCCAGCACAGATTTCTACACATTCATCACAAATGTACGCACCCTTAGGACCTGCAATTAAACGTCTTACCTGTCCTTCATTTCTGCCACAAAAAGAGCAGCGTGGTGTGTTATCAGTTATGTTTTTATTTGCCATAATAACCTCTCATATACTTATATTCTACATAAGGCACCACATATTGCGGTGCCTTATATTATCTTTCTTTTATAACCTGATCAATTAAACCATATTCCATAGCTTCGTCAGCTGATAACCAGTTGTCTCTGTCTGTATCTTTTTCAACTTCCTCAATAGGCTTGCCTGAGTTTGCTGCCAAAATTTCGTTTAATTTTTTCTTTGTTTTTAAAATATGCTCTGCTGCTATTTGTATTTCAGTAGCCTGACCCTGAGCACCGCCTAATGGCTGATGAATCATAATCTCTGAATTTGGAAGAGCATATCTTTTTCCCTTTGCTCCACTTGACAACAAAAATGCTCCCATGCTTGCTGCCATTCCAATACAGGTAGTTGAAACATCACATTTTACATAATTCATAGTATCATAAATAGCCATTCCTGCTGTAACAGAACCACCCGGACTATTGATGTACATGTGAATGTCTTTATTTGGGTCTTCTGATTCTAAGAATAATAACTGTGCAACGATAATACTTGCTGTTGCATCATTTACTTCTTCTCCAAGGAAGATAATTCTATCCTTTAATAATCTTGAATAAATATCATATGAACGTTCTCCACGTGAGTTCTGTTCAATGACATAAGGTACTAATGCCATATCTATACCTCCTTATATGCGCTAATATCAGAAAAATTATTTAGCAGCATCAACAGCCAACTTAGCTGCCTTTCTTGAGCAGATGTCAGCTCTGATGTTCTTCTTATCATCATCAGATAATAATTCATTAACCTTGTCTGCTTCCATCTGATATCTTTCTGCCATCTTTTTAATTTCTTCATCAAATTCTTCATCTGAAGCTTCAATGTTTTCAGCCTTAACTATAGCTTCTAATACAAGACTTGATTCAATTCTTGCTTCAGCCTGTGGCTTAACCTGCTCTGTTAACTGATCAACTGTTGTTCCTGTAAACTGCATATACTGCTCAAATGAAATACCCTGCATTGCAATGTTCTGAGCAAATTCTTCAACCATCTGCTGACACTGAGCTTCAATCATCTTTTCAGGAATATCCATTTCTGAATCCTTAACAATAGCTTCAATTACTTTGCTTTCTTTATCCTGTGCAGCTTCCTGAGCCTTTTTGTCTTCAAGATTCTTCTTGATGTCTTCTTTGTATTCATCTAATGTATCAAATTCTGAAACATCCTGTGCAAAATCATCATCTAATTCAGGATATTCTTTTACTTTGATTTCCTTAATTGTTACCTTAAACATAGCTGGCTTTCCTGCAAGTTCTGCTGCCTGATATTCTTCAGGGAATGTAACATTAACTTCAACTTCTTCTCCAACTTTCTTTCCGATAAGCTGTTCTTCAAAAGTATCAATAAATGAATGTGAACCAATTGTAAGTGGATAATCTTCTCCCTTTCCACCTTCAAAAGCTTCACCATCTACAAAGCCTTCAAAGTCGATTGTTGTCTGATCACCATCTTCAACAGCCTTGTCATCTGCTGCTACAAGTCTTGCATTCTGTTCTTTAACTTTGTCAAGTTCTGCTGCCACATCTTCATCTGTTACTGTAGCATCCATAGCTTCAACCTTTACACCTTTGTACTTACCAAGTTTGATTTCAGGCTTAAGTGTTACTTCTGCCTCAAATACAAATGGCTTTCCTTTTTCAATCTGTGTTACGTTGATTTCAGGACGTGCAACGATTTCCAATTCACTTTCAACTGCTGCGTTTGCATAAGCTTCAGGAATTAAGTCGTTTGCTGCTTCTTCATAGAAAACGCCTGCCCCATACATTTTTTCTACCATAGCATAAGGTACTTTACCTTTTCTAAATCCCGGTACATTAAATTTATTTTTGTTTTTGTTGTATGCAGCTACAAGAGCCTTATCAAATTCTTCTGCTGATACTTCAATTGTAAGTTTTGCTGTATTATTTTCTAACTTTTCTACCTGTAAACTCATTATTTTTCCTCCTTTATAAAAACGGGCATGAGCAGATCGGAAGAGCGTCGTGTAGGGAAAGAGTGTAGATCTCGGTGGTCGC
>URQO01000056.1 GCA_900550135.1 uncultured Eubacterium sp. | reverse complement strand
GACAAAGTGATATTGATGGAATGGTTAGAAGAGCAAAACAAGCATTTGACAATTATAATGACTTTAGCAAATACATACCAAATTGGTATACAAACAAGTATAGTATGAGAATTCATAGGAGTTGATAAATGAATATTATAGAAATGAATTTAGATGATATTGAAAGTGTATTACCATTATATATTAACTATTATAATACGTATGAAGAAGGCCGTTGGACGGAGCAAACTGCAAGGAAACGAATTCAACAGGTAATAACTATGATGGATTCTTTTTCTTTGATTATGAAAGAAGATAACGGTGAAACTATCGGATTTGTAATGGGATATTTCAAGCAATATGACGATATTGTAGGATATACATTGGAAGAAATAATTATTGCAGCAGAACATCAGCATAAAGGATTTGGAAAACTTTTATTAAACGAAATAGGAAATAGAGTAAAAGAAAGAGGCACATCTTGTGTTGAATTACAAGCTGTAAATGATGAAATGCACGAAAACTATTATGGTAAAGCTGGTTATAGAAATGCCAATAATTTTGTTATGAAAGTAAAGTGGTTTGAATAGGTAGAGTAATAAGTTAAGGGCCCTCTAGCGTAGAGTAGTTGTCACCCACCTCCCAAGCTGATATGATAAGTATCAGAAGGACAGGTGATTGCTATGAGTTATAACAAATATCCAAAGGAAATGAAGGAAGCCATAATGGCAAGAATGCTTGAAGGCGATGAAACAGTAACAGACATCCAGCGGGATACAGGAGTAGGGATCAATACTTTGTACAGATGGAGAGATCAGGCTAAGCATCAAAAGGGCTTATCAGCAACAACAAAATATAAGAATGCAGATAAATGGAGCAGTCAGGATAAGTTCATGGTTGTTTTTGAAACTGCAAATTTAACAGAGATAGAGTTTCGGAGTATTGCCGTGAAAAAGGTGTTTATCCGAAGCAGGTCAAAGAATGGAAGGAGGCTTGTATAAACGCAAATGATAACGCAAGGGAAAAAGGTACACAGGCAGGCAAAGAACTCCGTGCAGAACGTAAAGAAAAGGAAAAGTTAGAAAAAGAGCTTGCGAGAAAAGAAAAGGCATTGGCTGAAGCAGCAGCATTATTAGTGCTACGAAAAAAAGCAGATGCGATTTGGGGAACGGACGAAGGGGACGAATGATCAACGCTTCAGATCGCAGATAAGCAGTAGAGTTGATCAAAGAAGCAGTAGATTCAGGAGCAGCATTGTATAAAGCATGCGCAGAGCTTGGAATCAGTAAACGAACATATAACCGCTGGAAGAATACAGACAGTGATTATATAGACAAACGCACGATATGTGCAAGACCGGAGCCGGCGAATAAACTGACTATGGAAGAAAAAAAGAAGATATTGGATGTATGTAATTCTGAAGAGTTTGCATCAAAAACACCAAGTGAGATTGTTCCAATACTTGCAGACAGAGGAAGCTATATAGCAAGCGAAAGTACATTTTACAAAGTGTTAAAGGAAGCAAAACAGTTGACTCATAGAGGGCGGGAGCAACGGAAACATAAGAGACCAATATCAACCCACAAGGCAACGGGAGCCAATCAGGTTTGGATGTGGGATATCACACACTTAAATGGGCCAATCAAAGGAAAGCATTATTATCTGTATGTGTTTTCGGGTTTATACAGCAGAAAGATTGTTGGTTGGGAAGTTTGAGAAAGTGAAGACACAAAGCATGCAAGTGAATTGGTGAAACGAATTTATCGGGATGAAAAGATATATATCAGAAATATGCAGAAAGAGCCATTGGTGCTACATTCTGATAATGGAAGTCCGATGAAGGGAGCAACAATGTTGGAAACATTGTATGCACTGGGAATTACACCATCGAAAAGCAGACCTCGGATAAGTAATGATAATCCATATGCAGAGAGTTTGTTTAAAACATTAAAATATGTGCCGAATTTTCAGCCTCAAGGTTTTGCCACACTGACAGAAGCAAGACTGTGGGTAAAGCGATTTGTGGAATGGTACAATAATGAACATCGTCACAGTGGGATAAACTATGTGACACCATCACAGAGACATATGGGATTGGATCAGGAAATTTTAAGGAAGCGAAAAGAGGTTTACGAAAAAGCGAAAGAAAGACATCCAGAAGGATGGGTCAGAGAAACCAGAGACTGGAGTTTTTCAGAAGAATGGCTAAATCCAAGACAGGAAGCAGAAACGAAAAAAGAGACAAAAGTCTCGTGAAATTAAAAGAAAGGAAAATCGGGTAGGGTGACAACCAGCCGAAAAAATTCCGAGAATTGAAGTTAGAGGAGGTAAATATAGTGGTTGGCGATATTGTAAAAGTAGTGGTTGACAGACCACTTGGAAGTTATCATCCTAAGCATAAAGATATGCATTATCCGATTAATTATGGATATATTGAAGGAATAATTGCTCCAGATGGAGAAGAACAAGATGCGTATATTATAGGTGTAGATGAACCTGTAAAGGAATTTGTTGGAAGAATTATTGCAATAATACATCGCAATAATGATGTAGAGGAAAAATGGGTTGTTGCACCTCGAAATATGATATTTACTAAAGAACAAATATGGGAAAAAGTTTTGTTTACAGAACAGTACTTTGATTCTGAAATAATAATGTAAACATAAGTATTTTTGAACTAATAAAATAAATAGAAAAATTAGAATTATGCGATTGGGTAAATAATAAATTGAAAGTATAGTGGATATAGGAAAAATATAGATTGTATTATTGCTTTAAGTAGTGCTAAGGTATCAAAATACAAAAAGTAAAAAAATTACGCATAGAAAGTAAAAAAATTACATATAATATTGACTAAGTGATAAATTGAGAATAAAATAAATATGAGGAGGAAAAGAATATGCTGAAAAAAATGTATTTAACAAATTTTCTTTCATTTAAAGAAAGAACAGAATTTGATTTTAGTGCGTCAAAATATTCTATACTTAGTAAAACAAATGTATATGATAATGAAATACTTAAAGGGGCATTATTCTTAGGACCAAATGCATCTGGAAAATCAAATGCTTTAAAAGGTATTTCATTTATTATTGATATGATAAAAGGGGAAGGCACTGCTTTTCAAAAATATCGTTGTTTTTTTTCTGATAATCCAATTACAACAGTAGAATATGAATTTGAATTTGAACATAAAAAAGTAGAATATGAAATTGAACATAATTTTAAAGAAAATTCGATTTCAGAAAATATAAAAATTGATAATATTACAGTTTTAAATAGAAAAGGTAATAAAGGAGAGCTTAGAATAGGTGGAAATATTATTGTAGATGAACATGTTGATGCTGAAACATTATTTTTTAGGACAGCATCATTTAACACTGGTCGATTCCCTCAAGAGCCAACGCTTAGAAAACTTATGGATTTTTTACAAAATTCATATATTGTTGATGGATATAATAGAGGAGCATCATATGGAAAGTCTATAATTAGGTATGCAGAGAATTTTGGAGTTGAAAAGATAAATGAATATCTTGAGTCATTTGGTTATGATTTCAATATTGAATATGGAACGGAAAGTGAAGGGGAAGGTTTGAAAATTGTTATAGGAGAAGATAAAAAAGCAGTTTTTATGAAAAGAAAAAGCTTTCCTATTCCTAATGTTATTATTAATGAATCGCAGGGAAATCAAGTTTTTGCTGATTTGTTACCAAATTTAATTAATGTTATAGAGAATTCAGGAATGCTTATTATTGATGAATTTGGAAATAGCCTTCATAATAATTTGTCAGAAAGAATTATTAGATTTTTTATGAAGAATGCAAATGATTCCCAAATTTTTATTACATCACATCATACAAATTTAATTTCTAATTCTGTATTTAGGCCAGATCAGCTTGATCTAGTTACTTTCCAAAATAAAGGTGGAAGTAAAGTGGAACGAATTTCAAAATATAAGCCTAGAGAAGCACAAAATTTAGAAAAGATGTATTTAGGAGGTATGTTTGAAGGATTGCCTATATATGAAGAAATATAGAATTGACAAAACAAAAAATATTGGTAATATAATTTTTGTTGTTGAGGGGGGAAGACCAGATACAGGTGGAACTGAACTAAGATTACTGAAAAAAATTTTTACAGATATTTTAGGATATGAGGTTCAAGAATTGAGACGTGGAAGTGAAGAATTTATTGCACATGGACCAAATTCAAATTCTCGTGTGTTTGCATTGAATCTTCCAAAAAATCAATTAACTCAATTAACGGAGGAATCAATTGATAAGTTGTTTTGTCGCTTAAAGGAAGAATTTAATATAAAACCTGAAAATTGCCCTATTTTCTATTTGTATGATAGAGATGTACTTAGTTATAAACGTAATGAATTAAGAAAAAAATATGTAATGAAATATACAGACCCATACGGCACAAAAGAGGGATATCAAGGGCAAGTATTATTAAGTTATCCAGCAATAGAAAGTTATTTACTATCCTGCATTAAAGAAAATACAGTTAATAGTTCGTTTAAACTTGGAAAAGATGTTAAACCAATTCTTATGAAAGAAATATGCAAGGATGATTGTGAGGATAAAACAGATGTACATATGAAGACTATTGATTTAGTTTTTTCGGACGAAACAATTGAAGCAGAAAAACGTCTTGTTCATTCAATAAACGAAATGGATAATGGACTAATGACATTAGGAATTAACACATATGATTTGGATAATCTTGCACCAACGTTATTAGCTGTTTATGACAGCCAACAAGAAAAATATAATAAAGAAGATACTTTTTCACTTCTTTCGCTTGTTGGAATGGCGTTACTTGAATTAGGAGTTATTATAGAATGTGATGAGACGGAGTAGTAATATTTCATTATATAAATACCACTAAAGTTTCAAATGAAGAGATAATCATTAGTATAATTCCTGAGAATCCCTATATTACAGTGGAGGAAATGGTAGAAAAATATATAGCAACTCAAGGAAAGAAAGTGGTGAAAATTCATTAGGGTGGAGATGGAGTTAAAAAATCAAGAGCATTTTATCCTTTAATTTATACATATATTTAACTTTAAAGGTAACTAATAGTTCAATGGCTATTGGAATTAACTGTAATAAATATGGCAGATAAATGGAGAAAAATAAACGAGTGATATTGAGGAGAGTTTGTGTCAGCAATTGGAAACAGAGTATAAAGTAAAAAGTTGAGTATACATAATCATATTCATCAGGTTGGGACCCCGTGTCCCAACCATTTTTTTTATTATTTCTAAAAAATAAACCATAGTAGATGTATTTTTCTACAAAAATAGACCATCCTAGAATTCGACATTGCAATATTAATAGAGTAAAATATAACCATAAAGATTTAAAAACAAACAAAAAGTTTAGCAGAACAAACTTTAACCTTGCGACATCATGTCGGGAAGTACATTTTGTAAAACTACTATTTTCACATTCCTACTGTGAAAATAATAAAATTTTAGCAGTCGCAGTTTTATGAATAAATAAATCTTTATGTTAAACTAATTATGTCAGACCTGGGAAAGATAATTTAATAACAATAAAAAAACGCCAAGAAGTAATCTACAGAAAAAGTAGGTTTTACTCTTGGCGTTTGTTGTTATCAGGGGATTAGGGTGTCCCTAACAAGAATGCATTTGTGGCCACAAATGCGTATCTTGCAATATACATTTACACCACTAAAAATACGAAGCACAGGAGGGAAAAATGAAACAAGTACTTACATAAAAATCCGAAATAAAAAGGTTTTTGCCTAAAAGAATAAAATAAGCAGACATTTTATAGTATAATATTATACATAGAGACAGACAAATAAATTTGAAAGGAAGGAATACATGAAAAAATATTTAAAAGCACTAATGGTAATTGGCATAATTACATTGGGGGTGAATTTGGCACAGGCAAAGACTCAGGCAGCAGAACAGACTACGGTACCACAGGAAACAACTGCAGTACCGGAAACAACAACGCCAAAGGAAGAAGAAACAACAACGGCACAGCCAACTACAAAACCGAAAGTGGATACAACAGGAAAAAGTGTAAAAAAGGGTGGATATGTAAAGAAAAAAGTTTACGCATATAACTTAAAGTTGGAGAAAGTGACAAAAGTTGAAAAAGGTGTGCGTTATTACGTTTACAAGAAGTGCAATATTGGATATTCATTATTGAAAGTAGGCAATAAGAAATTGTTAGTAAAATCAAAGTACATTACCTACAAATGTAATGCGAAAAAAATAGTAAATACATTAGATAAAAAATATTCATATGCAGATATGAAAGCAGATCTTAAGAAATTGGAAAAAGCGTATGGTTCAATATTAAAGGTTGATATTCAGGGAAAAAGTTTGGACAAAAGAAATCTATACTACGTTACATTGGGCAATGTTAACGCAAAAAAAACAGTTTACGTTGAAGCATCAATTCATGCAAGAGAATATATGAATACTAAGCTGATTATGAAAGTTATCGAAGATTATTGTAGAGGTTATGACACAAAAAAATATCAAAGAAAGAAATACAGTAAAATCTTTAATAAAGTTAAAGTTGTAATTATGCCTATGGTAAATCCGGACGGTGTAACAATTAGTCAGTACGGACCTAGGAAAATAAGAAATGCTAAGTTGCGCAAAAATCTTTATAAAATGAAAAAGGGAATTAAATTTAAGGAATGGAAAGCCAACGCAAGAGGTGTGGACATAAATAGAAATTTTGCAGAAGGATTCGGAAGAAAAAGTGCAAAAGCACCTTGCTATAAATTGTATGCAGGTAAAAAAGCTGTATCTGAACCGGAAACAAAGGCACAGATAGCAGTTGTGGAAAAAGTGAATCCGGATGTAGTTATTTGCTATCATCAGGCAGGGGAAGTTATGTACCATCGAGAAAATACAAAGCTTAGCGACATGCTTTATTCCATGACAAAATATACTCACATAATCAGTGAGGAAACTCAGTATGGAACATTTAGTGATTATTTGGATGACAGAAATATATTAAACTGCACATTGGAAACAGGACCAATGCCGGCACCTGTAAAAAACAGTGCATTTAAAAAGATATACAAACTTAATAAATATGTACTTGTAGCAGTTGCGAAAATGTATTCTTAGAATCATCAAAAGAATGGTTAGAAAAGGTGGTAGTTATGAATAAAAAAATAATCAAAATGATAGTGGCATCAGGGTTTAGTATAATGGCAATTGCCGTTTTGGTAGGACTTGGTAATAAGGGCATTAAGATGCCGAAAGAAATTGCAGCAAACTCTGTTGTAGCAGAGGAAGTGTCTACTTCCACAATAGATTTTGTAAAAGAAAAACCGATTATAGCATCTGTCATTAATAATAAAAACAGCATTACAATCAAGTGGAATAAATTAGATGATGCCACAGGTTATTATGTTTACAGAGACGGAAAGAAAATCGGTAAGGTAAAAAAACAGTCAAAATATACTGATAAGAAAGCAAATAAAAATGGCAGCCTGTATACATTTAGTGTTAAGGCATACAAAACAATTGACGGACAAAAATATGAAAGTGAAATGTCACCGGTAGCTAAAAATTATTTTGTTAAAGGAAATACCATTGATGTAGTATCAGGAAATATAAATGTTTCATGGCATAAAAACAGTAAAGTCAGTGGATATCAGATTCAATATTCTACAAAAAAGAACTTTAAAAATGCAAAGATTAAAACAGTAAAAGGCAAAAAGAAAAAATCAGTAAAATTAGGCAAAGTGAATAGTAAAAAGAATTATTATGTAAGAGTGAGAGGATACATCAAGAAGGGCAAGAAACGGTATTACTCAAACTGGAGTGCCTGCGCAGAAAGAATTGTATGGAATTCTAAATGGGAGTTCGCAGGTTTTTCAAAGATACATACAGATTCAACAACATTGTATTTTTCAAATGTAGCAAAGCCTAAAAACAAAACCGTGTGTATAAATGCCGGTCATGGAACTAAAGGTGGTGAAAGTGTTAAGACTTTGTGCCATCCTGATGGAAGTCCAAAAGTAACCGGTGGAAGCACTGCAGCAGGAGCCACAAAAGCTGCGTCAGTTAGTGGTGGAACAGTATTAAATGATGGAACAGCTGAATCAAAAGCAACCTTGAAAGTAGCAATGACAGTGAAAGAAAAACTTTTAAAGGCAGGTTACAATGTTTTGATGATAAGGGAAAGTGAAGATGCTCAGATAGACAACATTGGAAGAACTGTGTATGCAAATAATAACGCAGATTACCATATTGCTATACATTATGATTCCACAGCATCAAACAAAGGAGCATTTTATATCGGTGTTCCAAACATTAGGTCGTACAGAAATATGTATCCGGTTTCAAAAAGTTGGAAAAAACATAATAAGTTAGGAAAAAATCTTATATGGGGAATGAAAAAATCAGGAGTTAAAATATATGGAAATGGATCAATGGCAATTGATTTAACTCAAACATAATATTCTACAATAGCATCTGTTGATTTGGAAGTTGGAGACAAGAAAAGCAACCATTCCGGTAAGGCGTTAAAGAAGATTGCTGACGGAATTGTAAAGGGCATGAATAAATAGATGAAGAATAAAAAATGTGATATAATCAAATTGTCATTTAATAAACAGTTTTATTTAGGAGGAAAATTATGAAAAAGAAATTAAAAAAAATTTTAATTGCACCGATTTATGGAATATATTATGTTTTGTTCGAATTGATTATGGGTGTGGGAATGAAAGACCCATGGGACAAATTGGTAAAGTGGACGGACAAATAATAAAATATAAATAGAAAGCAAAGACACCTTTAAAGGGTGTCTTTTGTATATGGTAGAAAAGTATATATTATAATAGTTATTACTTTATATTGATGTGTAGTTTGTTTAGAAAATCGTATAAGACTTGAAATACAACAAACATTTGCTATAATACTTGCGGATAATATTTTATCTAAAATGGCTTAAAAACATAAAAATAGATAATATATTATCAGTAAAGGAGAACAAAATATGAAGACATATGTGTGGGAAACCACAGAAGAAATAGATAAAAATATAGCCGGAAGATTAAGAAATATAAGAAAACGTCGATGCATTTCACAGGAAAAACTTTCGGAAATGAGTGGTGTAAGTTATGGCTCAATAAAAAGATTTGAGTCAACGGGACAGATATCACTTAAAAGTCTAACAAAAATAGCAACCAGTCTAGGTGTGGTAAACGAACTAAGGTCACTGTTTACAGATGTTCCGTATAGGAATATTCAGGAGGTTATAAATGAAGGTAAACAATAAAATACAATAATATCAGGTGGAATACAAATGTTAAAAGACAAGGATATAAGGGAACCTTTATTTGATTTTTTTGATGAAAAATTTGGTAAGGTGAGAATAATAGAGGAAAAGCAGATTGCAAAATCAAGAGCAGATGTAATGCTTGTATTGGAAGAAACTCTTGTAGGGGTGGAAATAAAAAGTGATGCAGATACTTACACAAGACTTGCCAGACAGATAAAAGATTACAATAAATTTTTTGACTACAATTATGTAGTTGTAGGTAGCAGCCACTCCAAACATGTAGATGAGCATATCCCTGAATACTGGGGAATAATAGTGGCAACTGAAGATGAACAGGATATTAATTTTCAAGTTTTGCGTGAGCCGGGGATCAATAAAAGAGCTCAGAAAACTTACAAAATGAAACGAAAATTAAGTATACTTTGGAGACCGGAACTGGCTCGCATTCAGGAAATAAATAATATGCCAAAGTATAAGCAAAAAAGCAAAGATTTTGTAATAACAAAAATCATGGAAAAAGTTCCCTGGGAGCTACTGCATAAACAGATAAGCGAGGAACTTTTTCAGCGAGACTACAATACTATTGACGATGTGATACAGGAGTGGAAAAAGTCAAAGTAAGATTTATAATAAAGAACTAGATATGGCCCATGGTGCAAGCATAAGATTGTCAACAATGAATTTGTCGATTTTAAGTAAAAATAAGGTTTCGCTGGTTACGTTAGATGAAAAATATTTGCCAATTGCAATAGTTTTACCTATTCTGCTACCAATTGAACAGATGGAGGGCATAACAGAATGAGATTGATAGTTATACTTAGTCCAACAAATCTTTGGGGGACAAAGACTGAATATACAAATTTGAGAAAATTTTTACAAAAAGATGGATATATACGTATTGCATCTGAAGTATATATGCGAGTAGTTTAGAATAGAAAAACAGCAGGAACAAACTGTCACATTGTGATATAATGAATGTGTGAGGGTGTCAAACATGTAGTAAAATGACAGATTTTGTAGAATGAATGTTTCAAAATATAAGATGTAGTTGTTGAACAATAGGGCAAAAATGGTGCATCGTTCAACGAAATAGTTAAAGCGATTGATGATTATCAAATTAAAAAGAATAACTATGATTTGGTAATGGAAGTGTCATCTTTGGAACATGTAGATTCAAAAGAAACTTTTGTTAGGAAATTGTAAGAAATAGAACAGGGTATACGAAAAATGGCATTGTATGCTTAGTTGTAAATTCTAATATAAAAGAGTTTGATAAAAATAAAGAAAATGAGATGTCATCACAATTTGAGGTAAGCTTACTTACAGAAGAAATGCAAACGATTTTTGAAAAAACTTTTAGTGAGTGGACAGTATTAAAAACTACTGCTGTAGATCAGCAATATGATATTCCAAGAGATAGTGGAATATGTGAATTGAAAACAAGTGTAGTAACTTTTATGGCAAGGAAAGAATAGAGATAAATAGGTAATGATATGAAAATATTATATACGGGATTTAAGGGTCAATATAATTCATCATATAGGCTAGTTAATGGCATAGCCGGAGAAAAATTATTTCTAACAAATTCATTCGAAGGATTAAAAAATGATATAGAAAATATATATGAAGAATTTGATGCTGTATATATGTTTGGATTGGATAAAAATCTTAAGAATTCTGTTCGTATAGAAAAATGTGCAAGCAAAGATGGAGAATTGGTATATAGCAAAATGAAGTTAGATGGTATTGAAAAAAGATTAGTTCAATACGGTGTTGAAAATTATATATCAGATACACCAACGTTTTATTTATGCAACGAAGCATATTACCATATGCTAAAAAAGATGAACGGTAGAGTTGTATTTATACATATTCCATCAATGAAAAATATAACAGATGAATTAATGGAAGAATTAAAAAATACCTTTGAATTAATAAAAGAAGCTAGTTCATAATATGCAAACATTCAACCGATTGAATGTAGAAAACGAGGAATAAACAAAGTGGAGAAATGATTATGAATAATAGAATACAAATAGTAAGTTCATTTTATGACGATATTGACGAAGACAGCAGATTGAACAGAAGCCGACAAGGACAGCTGGAGTATGCAACTACAATGGAATATATTCATCGTTATACTCAGCTAGGAACGAAAGTATTAGAGATTGGTGCAGGCACCGGTAGATATTCCATTGCATTAGCAAAAGAGGGATATAAGGTAACCGCAGTTGAATTAGTAGAAAGTAATCTTAAAGAATTGAAAAAAAATAGTATTGGTATTAAAGATATTGATTATTATCAGGGAGATGCATTAAATCTAAGTAGATTTGAAGACAATCAGTTTGATGTCACCCTATTGTTCGGTCCTATGTATCATTTATACGATAAAGAAGACGCTCATAAAGCAATAGATGAGGCAATTCGTGTTACAAAAAAGGATGGAATAGTTTTGGTGGCGTTCCTTTCTATATATGCCATTATGCATGATAATTATCTTAATGGAAATTTTGTGGTAGGCATTGAGGAAAATTTTGATGATAGTTATAAGGTAAAACATTTTGAAGAACAGTTGTTTACGGGACATGATATTGTGGAATTTGAACAACTCTTTGAGACGCATAAGGTAAAATATTTGACTACAGTGGCAACAGATAGCATTTTAGAATTAGCAGAGGGAAGAAGCGACTTTAAAATGTCAGATGAAGAGTTTGAGTTATTTGTTAAGTATCACTTAGCCATATGTGAAAAGAGGGAACTGCTCGGTAGTTCAAGTCATTTGCTTTATATTTGCAAGAAAGAAGGATAAATCATATTTTGCGTTAAATGAGGTGTAGCATTTCAAGTGAATATTAAGTGATAATATAGGCTATAAGGTGAAAATCCAAATGGAAATGGAATTGAGATTGAGAATATAAAGTTGAACAATAGGGTAAAAACGGTGCATCGTTCAACCCAAAAAGGAGGTGCTAAGAATGGCTAAAAATGATATTCTTCCTATTGATAGGAAATTCAAAAATGAAAAAATGAAGTGTGAAAGATTGACAAACAATGAACTGGTTTGCAAAGATTGCATGTTTGCTTTGGATGATACAGAAGATACAAATAATACTTATGAGTGCAAGAAGTTTTTAGAAAAAACAGATAAAGTTCTTAGTGGAGGTGAGTGCATTGAATATAAAAGTAAAAAGAGATAAAGCTATGATTGGTAGTAGAATAGAAGGAGCAATCTATGTTGAACAATAGGGCAAAAATGATGCATCGTTCAACAATAACGGGAGTGGTGAAAATCACTCCCATTTATTTTTTCGCAAGGAGGTATCATTATGAAATTAGATGTATTGATCAGAATAATTTACAGAACAATTGATTTTTTTACTAAATCTAAAAATAAGAATAAAAAATAGAAGATATAATAATGAATCAACAGAAAGGCTATAAAATACTATCATTTTTAGGGTTAGCTATATTTATACATGGAGCTATATTATTTATAATATCGTTCGTGATAAATCCAGATATATCTACAGAAACAGATAAAACTTTAGTATGGATATCACTTGAGTTTATGACTTGGGGGACGATATTATTAATAATTTATATATTGCTAGAAATTAAAAAAAGAGGTACAAAGAAATGAAGCTAAAAGAGAAACTAATTGCGCTTACACTGATGGGTATAGTTGAACAATAGGGCAAAAATGGTGCATCGTTCAACAAATGATGATTTTTAGTGTGCCATATATTTTGCTTATATGGAATTTTATCTTTATAAAAAACAGAAAAGAAGTGAATATTTGTCTGCTTCAAAAACATATTATTTTTGTGTGTCAGCATTGTCAGTGGTCTTTTAAGATAGCACAGTTGTAAATTTGCAACTGTGTTTTTTCCTTTTAAAAAATAAATATTGACACAATCACACAAGATATGTATAATAACACAAAATAACGTAAAGGAGAAAAGGATGCC
>URQO01000055.1 GCA_900550135.1 uncultured Eubacterium sp. | reverse complement strand
ACTCATCTGCATCTATTCGCCATATCCAATCTGCAGTAATACCACATTCATAAACTATTTATTAACTTTTACTTTTTTTACTTTAGACCAGGCGCCAAAAATTTTCTTGCCTTTGTATACCTTATAGGCTCTTGCCTTTATAAAATACTTTGTTTTCTTATCAAGACCCTTTAGTGTTAATGCTCTCTTTGTTGTGTTTTTCTGTTCATAACCCTGGAACTTTTTGTTGTCACACCAACGTACCTGATAACCCTTGACACCTGAAATTTTCTTAAATGTTAATTGTATTTTTCTCTTCTTAACATTTTTTGCTTTGCTGATTGTAGCCTTCTTAGGTTTTGCCTTTGCAATAGCTTCAGCTTTTTTCTTTGCTTCTTCAGCTTTTTTCTTTGCTTCTTCTGCCTTTTTAGCTTCCTCTTCTTTCTTTTTATCTGCTGCAATCTGTTCAGGAGTCTTTTCTTTGTAATATCTTACATAATCAACTTCCATTGTTGCACTCCAGTCAGTTGAATATGGAGGATTACCCTGTGCAAGATTTCCACCACATGCTACATTAAATAATAAATAATAATCCTCATTTAATACGCTTCTTTTTCCTGCATAACTTCCTGTTGTTAAGTCTGCTGTTGAGAATGTTTCGTTAAAGTTTGTAATGCTTACATATCTATCAGTCCATGTACCATATATTTTTAATAATTTTCCATCAATATAGAATGCGCAAACCTTTCCGTCTCTATAGCATCCATATGTATGCCACTGTGTTTTGTCATTGTCACCTGTGAGATGTCTGTTTGTGTAAATATACTGGTCAGCACCATTCCACTTTGGATAATGAATTGTACTCTGAATGTCTGTTCTTGTATTGAATGCTTCCATAATATCTATTTCACCGCATGCCGGCCATCTTTTACCATTGGTGCCAAGCATCCAAAATGCAGGCCAGATACCTGCAGATGAAGGTATTTTAATCTTTGCTTCTACATAACCAAGTCCAATATTCTGCTTTCCTGAACTTGTTATTCTTGCTGACGTCCAGTTATAAGTAGTTCCATTTGCCACAGTGTTCTCTCGCTGTGCCTTAATCTTCATTGTTCCATTTGACACAGACACATTTTCTGCTTTGTAATATTCCTTTTCGTTATTTCCCCAGCCTCTATTGCCGTACTCTATTCCGTTTCCAATTTGAGGTGTCCATGTGTTTGAATCAAGAGAGTCTCCTTTCAACTCGTCTGACCATGATAAATTAAAGTTTTTTAGGTTAATAGCTTCTGCCGGCTGATTGTCTGCTGCTGATACTCCAACATACATTGCCATTGACATAACTAAAGTTGATACTGCTAATGCAAACTTTCTCATATAATCCTCCTGTAATTTGTATTGCCCCTCCCTTTAGTGGGGTGGCATTTACTCTTTCTTAAGTAGAAAAATTATAACATAGAATCGTTTTTACAACATTAATTAATAAAAAACAGTACACTTTTCTAAAAAAAGTGTACCATTTCATTATTTAATATTTTTATTTGTGCTTTTTTAATATTCCGTGAATTAAACCTTTTTCAATTTCATTTCAACAGAATCTATTTTACAATGTTATTCTCAATAAGATTTCCTTCTATATAAGACATTGCATTTTCCATTGTTGTATAACTAATGGCTTCTAGCGCCTCCTTAGTTAAAAATGCCTGATGCGATGTAACAATTACATTTGGAAATGAAAGAAGTCTTGATGTAATTGATGTTTCAAGAATATCATCTTCCCTGTTTTCAAAAACATTGTGAGTTTCTTCCTCATATACATCAAGTCCCACACTATGAAATTTGTGTTCACGTATTCCCTTTATAAGGTCATCTGTGTCAATTAATGCACCTCTTGATGTATTTACAAGCATTACATTGTCTTTCATTTTCTTAATTGTTTTTGAATTTATCATATGATAAGAGTCATCTGTAAGTGGACAATGAAGTGATATTAAATCACTTTTCTCCAACAACTCGTCCAACTCCGTATAATCCACAAAATCAAGATCAGGATTTTTATAAATATCATATGCTATAACTTTCATACCAAAGCCGTGACATATACGACACATTGCTGCTCCGATTTTTCCGGTACCAATAATGCCTGCTGTCTTTCCGTGAAAGTTAAGCCCTGTAAGTCCTGTTAAACTAAAGTTGTTTTCTCTTACCTTTATATATGCCTTATGAATACGTCTGTTACATGCAAGAGCCAATGCCATGGCATGTTCTGCCACTGCTTCAGGAGAATATCCAGGTACTCTTAAAACAGTAATATCACATTTCCTGCATTCTTTTAAATCAACATTATTATAACCTGCACAGCGCATCAAAATAAGTTTAACCCCTGCTTTATGAAGTTCTTTAATAACATCTTTGCTTAAATCTGAACTTACAAAACCACATACTGCCTCAAAGCCTTTTGCGTACTTTGCTGTCTGAACCGATATGTCAGGTTCAATATATTCAACCTGAATATCTTCATACTGTGGTAATACCTTATCAAAAGAGTCCTTATCGTATTTCTTTGTATCATAAAACAGAATCTTCATAATATACCTCCTAATGCTAATCTTATAAATTGCATTTTTCTGATGATTTTTTTGAAACAACTTTATCTTACAAAAAAGTATAACATTTTTACAGTTTTTGTATGTTGCAATTGCAACATTATCTGCAGTTTTCTTTTCTCTTCTCCTGAATGTTTTCTTCAATCATCATATCTTTTACTTTCATTAGACGAATCTGTGTACTACGCTCATTTTCGTCCAACTTCATAGTTATATATTTTATATTATCCAAAGCTTCAGGAATTATTACATGCTCAAGAGCATTTACTCTTCTTCTTGTTTTTTCTATTTCAGATGCCATCAGTTGACAGGATTTTTCCACCTCTGCAAGTTTTAGCATGTCTTCAAACACTGTTCCCAGAGAATACACTGCCTCGTCTAAGTCTCCTGCAGTAAATGCATATCCATAGGAGTAAATATCATTTCCCTTTATGTTTGCATTTGTGGAAAACTGTGGAATATCTACGCTCATTACGTTTTTTATGTCCTGCTTTATTTCCAATGTTTTGTTGTTTGCCATTAATGCCGTATTTAACACCTGTTCACTCATGCCTGCTCTTGCAATGGCAAAGTCCATATTTGCAGCTTTAAGACCTTTTTCAACCTTTAATCTTAAATCCATGTTAACCTTTATTAAATCCATAAACTGACGCACAAGTTCGTCTCTTTTGTCTTTTAACAGTTTATGACCTCTTGTGGCTGAAACAAGTTTCTTTTTTTGTTTTGTAAGCTCCATTCTGGTTGGATTTACTCTTGTACCTGCCATATCACTACCTCACTTTTTGTTAATGTATTCAGTCTGATCCTTTTCGCCCAATATCCGATTTGATGAAAGCACGCTCCCACTGCTTCCACTGCTTCCACCTCTTTTTCGCCCAATATCCGATTTGACGAAAGCACGCTCCCGCTGCCAAACGCTGGTAGCGGTTCTATCAAGCCGACTTCGCTGCCTTGATGAACCGACCGCGTTAGAGCACTTTCGTGCAAACACGGATATTGTGCAAAAAAATGGTTGAATGCAGGTGTTCAATAATTATTGCTAAATTTTATATCTTCAACAAATATCTGATTTAGCGAAAGCACGCTCCCGCTGCCAAACGCTGGTAGCGGTTCTATCAAGCTGGCTTTGCCACCTTGATGAACCGACCGCGTTAGAGCACTTTCGTGTAAATGCAGATATCTGTTGAAGAAATATTTTTAATTATTATTTGGTTCTGCTATCATTTAATTTTAAGTGGCAATACTTATTACTTTCCTTTGTAATATTTTTCCAAATATTTGTCGTCTATTCGTTTTAGTTCTGATTTTGGAAGCATTGATAACAGTTCCCAGCCAATATCCATTGTTTCTGTTATTGAGCGGTTTGCATCGTATCCCTGTGATACATATTTCTTTTCGAATTCGTCAGCGAATTTTGCGTAAATCAGGTCAATATCCGACAATGCTGCCTCACCTAAAATTGTCATAAGTTCTTTTGCGTCTTTTCCTCTGGCATATGCTGAGAATAACTGGTTCATAACATTGCTGTGATCTTCTCTTGTTTTTCCTTCGCCAATGCCTTTATCTTTCAAACGTGAAAGTGATGGAAGTACATCTATTGGCGGTATTACACCTTTTCTGTAAAGTTCTCTACTTAAAATAATCTGACCTTCTGTAATGTATCCTGTTAAGTCAGGTATTGGATGTGTTTTGTCATCTTCCGGCATGGTTAGAATTGGTATCATTGTGATACTTCCGTCTTTTCCACGCTGTCTTCCTGCACGTTCATATAGTGTTGCAAGGTCAGTGTACATGTAGCCCGGATATCCACGTCTGCCCGGAACTTCCTTTCTTGCAGCTGACACTTCTCTTAGTGCATCTGCATAGTTTGTTATATCGGTAATGATAACAAGTACATGCATTCCCTGTTCAAATGCAAGATATTCTGCTGCTGTCAGTGCCATACGTGGTGTGGCAATACGTTCAACTGCCGGGTCATTTGCAAGGTTCATAAACATAACTGTTCTGTCAATGGCTCCTGTTTCCTTAAAGCTGTTTACAAAGAAGTTTGACTCTTCAAATGTAATACCAACTGCTGCAAATACTACTGCAAATGGCTCATCAGTTCCAATAACTTTTGCCTGTCTTGCAATCTGTGCTGCCAGATTTGCATGTGGAAGACCTGATGCTGAGAAAATTGGAAGTTTTTGTCCTCTAACCAATGTATTAAGTCCGTCAATGGCAGATATTCCTGTCTGAATAAATTCAGATGGATAATTTCTTGCTGCCGGATTCATCGCTATACCGTTTATGTCTTTTCTTTCATCAGGAAGTATATCAGGTCCACCATCAATTGGGTTGCCAAGACCGTCAAATACTCTTCCAAGCATATCCTTTGATACTCCAAGTTCCATGCTTCTTCCAAGAAAACGTACTTTACTGTTTGATAAGTTGATACCTGTTGAAGCTTCAAACAACTGTACAAGTGCATTGCTTCCATTTACTTCCAATACCTTGCATCTGCGTGTCTCGCCATTTACAAGTTCTATCTCTCCCAGTTCATCATAAGTTACACCTTCTACGTCTTTTACAAGCATCAAAGGACCTGCAACTTCCTGTATGGTTCTATATTCTTTTGGCATACTACATTTCCTCCTTACTTAAAACCTTTGCAACGTCAGCTGACAACTGTTCTTTGATTCTTGCAAATTCACCGTCTAACTGATTTTCGTGAGTATATTTAAAACGTCCAATTGCTTCTCTTACAGGCATCTTAATAAGCTGTTCCACATCTGCTCCATTGTCTAAAGCTTCCTTTGACTGCTCATAAAATCCTAATACAAGTTTCATCATCATGTCCTGTTTTTTCAATGACGTATAAGTATCTATTTCATGGAAGGAGTTTTGATGAAGATAGTCTTCTCTGATGGAACGTGCTGCTTCCATTTTTAATCTGTCAGGTGCAGACAATGCATCCATACCTACCATTTTTACAATTTCATCAAGTTCTGCTTCTTCCTGAAGTAATGTCATTAACTTTTGTCTTAATTCAAGCCATAACTTATCAACATTTTCGTTAAACCATGAACCAATACTGTCGATATATAGTGAATAACTTGTCAGCCAGTTAATTGCAGGGAAATGTCTCTTATAAGCAAGTGCTGAATCAAGTCCCCAGAATACCTTCACAATACGAAGTGTAGCCTGCGAAACCGGTTCAGAAATGTCGCCTCCGGGAGGTGATACTGCTCCAATAACTGACAATGCTCCGTCTCTTCCTTCTTTTCCAAGTGTAACCACATCACCTGCTCTTTCATAAAACTGTGCAAGACGGCTGCCTAAGTATGCAGGATAGCCTTCTTCACCGGGCATTTCTTCCAGACGACCTGACATTTCACGAAGTGCCTCTGCCCATCTTGATGTGGAATCTGCCATAAGCGCTACTGAATAACCCATGTCTCTAAAATACTCTGCAATTGTTATACCTGTATAAATTGATGCCTCTCTTGCTGCAACAGGCATATCAGATGTATTTGCTATAAGCACTGTACGTTCCATTAATGATTTGCCTGTTTTTGGATCTTTTAATTCAGGAAACTCATTAAGAACGTCTGTCATTTCATTTCCACGTTCACCACAACCAATATATACTACAATGTCTGCTTCTGCCCATTTTGCAAGCTGATGCTGAATAACAGTTTTTCCACTTCCGAAAGGTCCCGGAACTGCTGCCACACCACCTCTTGCTATTGGAAATAATGTATCAACTACTCTTTGTCCTGTGATAAGTGGCTTATTGGGATTTTTCTTTTCTTTATATGGTCGACCTTTTCTAACAGGCCATTTCTGTAATAATGTAATCTCTTTGTTTCCATCTTCTGTTTCAATTGTAGCTACCACATCAGTAACAAAATAATTACCTGCTGTAATACCTACTACTTTTCCTTTTACACCATAAGGCACCATAATCTTCTGAGTGACAACTTCTGTTTCTTTTACTGTTCCAAGGATGTCACCGGCTTCTACAATATCTCCAACTTTTGCCACCGGTTCAAAATCCCATTTTAATTCTCTTTTTAACGACGGTACCTGAACACCTCTCTCTAAAAGATTGCCGGATACTTTCATAATATCATCAAGTGGTCTTTGAATACCGTCATAAATACTTCCAATAAGTCCCGGTCCAAGTTCAACTGACATTGGTGCTCCTGTTGACACTACCGGCTCTCCGGGACCTAAACCTGCTGTTTCTTCATATACCTGTATAGATGCCTGATCTCCATGCATTTCTATTATTTCACCAATAAGCTCTTTTTCACTAACACGAACTACGTCGAACATATTGGCATCTTTCATACCATCAGCAATAACCAATGGTCCTGCAACTTTTCTAATTACACCTTTGCTATATTCCATGTTCTGTCCTTTCTACTAAACGTAACAGTTTTCCTGACTTCATTCAGGTTAAATTATGATCCAAATACAATATCTGATCCAATTGCCTGTTCCACTGAATCTTTTACACCCTGCACTCCTTTTCCGGTGTTACTTGAAACTCCGGGGATTAAAATAATTGCAGGAGTAATACTTTCTTTATATTTTTCTATTTCATCTTCAATCTGTTCTGCCAACGATTCTGTAACATATATAATAGGGTAGGCAATGGCCAGTTTTTTAAGTGTCTGCTCACCCTCCGTACTTTCAGTAACCGGGTAAATGTCAATGCCCAATGCCTGAAAGCCATATATACTGTCATAATCGCCTATTACTGCAACTTTAAGCATACATCACCCTTATCCTTTCTCCTATAAATTCATTATCAAATCCGTTTTGCTTTCCTGATAAAATAATCTTTACGGTTTTTATTTCATTTTCCCTTGCAATGTAATATGCAACAATTGGTCCTACAGAAAATGCTTTATATTTTTCTGATTTTATTTCTTCAATGATCTTGTTGTCACACCAACATTCAAACACTGAAATAGATTTTTCATATGCATTGACAGCGTCACCAAAGCCTGTATTTTTTAAATAATCAAGTAGGCTGTCTATGCCTTCTGCGCACGCATTTTTTAAATCAGTTACACTTATGTCACTGCAAGGCACAAGACAATGTTCAATAAACTGAATATCTTTTTGTGTTTTTGCACATCTTACTGCCATTTTTAAATTGGCAATGAGCAGTTGCAGATTTGCATATTTTTTAATCAGTTCATTTTCTGCTTTTTCTCCTGCTTCTTTTATGGCATACAATGTAGCCTTATCCACTATCACGTCACACAACTGACCATTTCCTGTTTTTAATAATGTATCTGTTGCCTCTTTTGCCACGCCTGCCATATTGTCAGGTAACTTATAATACTCGCCATTTTTGATTGCCTCTTTTATAAAGTCTGCATCAAAATCTTTAATGTCATAGAAAATATTTTTTGTTTCATCTTCTGTGCATACCTGCTTTATGGCTGCCTTTAAATTGTGAAATCTGTCTTTAATTGTCAAAATGTCCAGGGCATCTTTGTCTTCAATCAACTCTTCAAGTACTTTTACGGCTTTTTCTTTTTCGTCATTTAACATATCTGTAATGTCCTGATTTAAATTGCCATTTCCCCATCCTCTGTCTCTTAGGAAATTCATAGCTTCATTATAATCCCTGCATTGAAGCAGTTCCTGAATAGTCTCATTGGAAAACAAAGAACTTTCTAAGGCTCTTATTCTGGCAACACCATAGGTATACTCTTTTTCCATAGCATTACCCTCCTATCCAAACATTTTTTTGTTTGCTATATCTTTTAATTTGTCAATATTTGCATCAAATAATGCCTTGATTTTACAATTTTGTTCTATGTCTCCATATACCAAAACAAATCCGTCTGTAACATCACTTCTATCACTTTTTATAGTGATGCTTCCATTATTTTTTTCTGCAATATCATGTATTTTATTTTTGAAATCAGATGTGATTCTTTCATCATCATTTTTTGAAATGTACATAATGCCTGATTCCGACTGAACATTTTTTTCAAACATCTTTGTAAGAAAGCTAAAATACTCATCATCACTTAAGCCTTTGATATTTGACATTGCCTCTTTTATAACCTGGTCTATGCACTGTTGCTTTGCTTTTAATATGGCATTTCTCTCATCAAATGCTGTTGAAGAAATAGTTTTTTCTTTGTATAACTTTCTTGCCTCTTCTGCTTTTTTGTTATATTTTTCTACTTCTTTTTCAACCTGTTGTTTTACATCATCCATATATGCCTGACAGTAGTCATCGGCTTCTTTTAGAATATTGTCAGCCTCTTTTTTTGCATTTGTTCTGATTTCGTTAACTATATTGTCAAGTCCACTCATAATTTTCTCCTATACTGCAATACCATTTATAGCTAAGAATGAAATAAGTAATGCTAAAATAGCGTAAGTTTCAACCATAGCCGGGAACAACATTGCCTTTGCAAACTGTTCAGGTCTTTTTGCAATAATTCCAATACTTGCTGCTGATGTTTTGCCCTGATGCTTTCCTGATACAAGACCTACAATTGCAATTGGAAGACATGCTGCCAAAATTTCAAGTCCCTGAACTGCTGTAAGGTTTGCTACGTTTCCACCAAGAATACCAATCTTTGATAATGTAACGAAACCAATCAACAATCCGTAAAGTCCCTGTGTACCGGGAAGTAACTGCATTACCAATACTTTTGCAAACTTTGAAGGATCTTCAGTCATAACTCCTGAAGCTGCCTGACCTGCTGTACCTACACCAATTGCTGAACCCATACCTGCCATTAATACTGCAAGTGCCGCTCCAAGTAGTGCGTAAAATATTCCGATATTATTTAAAAATTCTCCCATAACTAACTCTCCTTTACATCTACATATTTTGTATTTTCTTTAAATGGTTTGAACTCTCTGCTGCCACCTTCATAGAACTTTCCGAAAAATTCAACATACTGAAGACGGTTTGTATGAACATAAGCTCCTAATAAATTTATTGCCATATTGAACGTGTGTCCAATAAAGAATACTACTATAAACATAATCACACCGATTACTGACCTGCCTCCCATAGCTGCCATTGTATTGATAACCTGTGCTATAACTCCTGTGGCAAGACCCAGTGCCAACAGTCTGGAATAAGATAACAAATCACTAAGCCAACTTGTTGTATCGTACAAACTGTAAGCTCCAAGTAATAATCTTTTAACCGGATTTTTGGCTCGTCTTCCTGCCATTAGCAAAATGCCAAGTACACCTATTAGTGCCAATGCTTTTGCAAGTGTATTTGCCCAATTTGGAAATACTATTGTTGCTCCTGCAAGGGATGCAAATATACTTGTTGGAATAAGCATTAATATAAGTCCAATAAGGAACACATACCATAGAAGTACATCGCATATAAAACTTGTTACATCCTTTTGCCTTAGCATCATATAGCCTTTTATTCCAAGTCCTACAAACAGATGAACAATTCCAAAAATCATGCAGTATATTAACATAGTCATTGGCTTTTCAATTGGTGCAAACCAAAGTGGTGGGATGGTAATGTCTGCTCCGAAAAATGTCTTTCCGATAACCGTTACGGCATCTCCAAAATATCCGCCAAAAAGTATTCCCCAGACTAATGTAGAAATACCACAGTTTTTAAACATCCGAAGTGTTTTTTGCATTTCTTTTGACATATTAGGAAACTTCTTTAATGCCCATAGGCATCCTAAAAACATTAATGCACCATATGCTGCGTCACTTAACATTATTCCAAAAAAGAAATAATAGAAAAAAGCCGTGATGCTTGTAGGGTCAATCTCATGCTTTGCCGGAAATCCAAATGATGTAACCACTCCTTCTACAGCTGCCGCTGTTTTATTATTGGATAAAATAACAGGCACATCTTCATTTTCCTTTGGTTCTTCCAAATCAATCTGCACTGTATATTTCTTTTCTAATGTATCCTTTATATCCTGAAGGTTTCTTTGTGGGATATAACCTGATACAAAAAATGTATGCTTTGTCTGTAAAATTTCACTGACTACTTTGTACTTTTCTGCCCTTACTCTGTAATAATCTGTCATCTTTTCTATTTGATTTCTTTCTTTTGAGTATTCTTCAAGCTGCTTTTGAATTTCAGCTATTTCATTTACAATGGCATTCATTGCATAATCTCTTTTTTGAATAGAGTACCTTGGCGTATGGCTTGTAATAAGCGGTGGTCTGTTAAAGCTAAGGCTACGCAAAGCTTTTTCAACCCGATCCTGCTTTTCCTTTATATACACCACTGTAATGTATGTCTGGTATTTGTCGCTACTAACAACCTGTGCATAAGTAGCCTTCGGTAACTCTTCTATTTTTTCAAATAATGCAGTAACTTCCTCCTGGTTATAGGATCCTGAGATGCTTCCAATCATAAATCCGGTTTTTGATGTACCTGTTAAGTTCATGGGAACATCCATATCTTTCCAAGGTTCCAGTGATTTTATCTCTTCACCAAATCTAATTGAATCTGCCTGCTTTTCCTCAATTTCTTTCCCTGCCTGAAGTATATTTTTTACCGTTTTTAATATTTGCTCACGATTTATAATAACTTCATCTATTTCTTTTTGAGAAACCTGCTTTTTGCCTTCAAGTCCACTAAACATTGATTTTTCTTCAGGACAGTAGGTATTAAGTATTTCCAACGCATTTTCTGCTGTTGCTATGTTTCTTTCAAAAATAGAAATCTGAGTCGCAGTATTTACTTTTTCAAAAACAGAATCTTTATTGTCAGTTACCTGTATTTCCAGACAGCCTTTTCTTTGTAAATATTCAAGAATTTTCTTTCGGTTTTTTCTCATTGCGCAAATGTTAATTTTGCACATTTTCAAAACTGCCATACAACCTCCTATACTAAAGCTTCTATAACAGCCTCAACGGCTGAAGACTTTTTGCTTTCTGCTAATGCTCTAATATCAGATACCTTTTCACTGATTTCCCTGTCTTTCACTTCTTTTATGGAGTCACACTCTTTTACCACTGTGTCCATCAAAGCATCTGCCTTTGACTTTGCCTGATTCATCTGGTCTGTTCGATAATCTGCTTCCATGGATTTGGCCTGACCTTTTTTGTCTGCAGCATTTTCTTTTGCCGTGGAAATCTGCTTTTCAGCTTCCATCTCTGCAACGCGAACAGCATCCATTGTTTCTTTAATCACTTTCATACCACCTCTTTCTATAGTGTTGTTGCAATAGTTTTTTGTTGTATATAGAATAATCCGTCACTTTTTTATATACAAGTTCCAATTTATAACATATGTCTTTTTTTTTGACTTTATGTGTTTTCTGTAAATTTATCCGTTCAAACTATTGTGTAAATTATACCATATTATGTTGATTTAAGGCTATTGTTTTATTAAATTTATTTCACCTTTATTCTATTTATTTTCTGCTGTCTTTCTGAATAATATTCATGTTTATTTATTGCAATATTTTGTAACATCTGACTGTATTATTTTTTGCAGTGCCTAATCCTAATATTTTGTAAAATATAAATTATTATTTCCCAGTATTAGATGTAATATTTTTGTAATATTTGACTTGATTTTGAAATATATATGTGTTACTATGTTCTTTGTGATTCAGATTGGAGGATTATATGCATAAAATTATTAAGGCTATGACCTGTTTTGCCTTAGGGTGTTCAGTACTTTTTAGCCACAACGTTTTTGCTGATGACGAAATCAACGTGCCTGCTTCTGTTCAGGCTACATATATTAACAAAATAAGCGAAACTAACAATGGGATAAAGATTCGTTGGAAAAAACAGAATGTTTCTTACTACGAAGTATATAGAAGCACAAAAAAATATAAAAAATATAAGTTAATTAAAACTGTAAATGGTAGCACAAACAATTTAACCGACAATAATGTAAAAGCAAACACTGCTTACTATTACAAAGTTAAATGTTATTTGGGAAGTGAGGATTTTCTAAACAACAACACTTCATATGCTAAAAATATGGAGAATAATAATTCAATTATCGGTACAGCAATCAGCAGTGCTGACACAGATTATTCAGATCAACCTGAATATGTAGAATCTGACTTTTCTCCGGTTGTAAGATTTAAAGTTGCAAACAAGAAGATTAATTTCAATTTTAATAAACAACTTAAGTCACTTATTAGTAAAAATATTTATAAACATTATCCTTGTAATGTTCTTGTAAAGAAATATATTGAAGCTGCTCCAAAGCAAGGCAAAAACATTACTAAAGAACTTACAAATTTATCTGTTTTTGGAAGTCCTACTTCTAACAGTTGGAGACATTCAGAAGCAAAGTTGTCATACAATTACAAATTAAAAACAACTGCCTACAAAAAAACAGGTAAATTAAAAACTACAACGTTTTCTTTGAAGTCAAAGATTAATCAGACTGCTGTATCAAAGAAGAATGCAAATATGGAGAATTTGAAAGCCGGCGACATTATCACTTACAGTCGCGGCGGGCGTGCAACACACGTTGCAATATACATTGGAAAGTTTGATTCTAAAGCAGACCTTATAAAATACTTAAATGATGAAGTTGGAATCAAATGCAACCAATATACAAGTTGGATTAAATCATGGAACGGCAGTTGTAAGCACTGGGTTATCCAAGGTGGTATGGGGCATAACAATCAGATTTACATATGTAACAATGCAAACGTTACAACCACTGCTTCATCAGCCAGCAGATTATCTCATAAGATTTCAATAAAATAATAAGCATTTTGATTAATGCAATTCAAAAAACACCATTTGTATAATTATTATGTTATAATTATATGAGTGGTGTTTTTTACGTATAAGAAAAAAAGGAGAGAATTATATGAAAGATATTAGAAAAGATTTCGAACAATTAAAAATTAATTATGGATTGATACAAAAAAACTATTTACATCGAAGTGAAACAAAAGATTTTGATTCTCATTTTTATTATAAT
>URQO01000054.1 GCA_900550135.1 uncultured Eubacterium sp. | reverse complement strand
GACCACCGAGATCTACACTCTTTCCCTACACGACGCTCTTCCGATCTAATGTGGCTGTTTATACCATTTATTTTTATTGCAGTGCTTGGTACTGTAAATGGAGCAAACCTAACAGACGGTCTTGATGGATTGGCAACTAGTGTTACAATTATTATTGCGGTATTCTTTACGGCAGTGGCTTATGGAACAGGACTTGAACCAATATCGGCTGCTTTTGTAGGTGGACTTTTGGGATTTTTCTTATACAATGTTTATCCTGCAAGAGTATTTATGGGAGATACAGGCTCCCTTGCACTTGGCGGATTTGTGTCAGCCATGGCGTTTATGCTTAAAATGCCTATATTTATATTGATTGTGGCGTTTATTTATCTTGTTGAATCATTGTCTGACATTATTCAGGTTGGATGGTTTAAATATACAAAGAAAAAATATGGTGCGGGAAGAAGAGTGTTTAAGATGGCACCACTTCATCATCATTTTCAGGAAAGCGGATATGCAGAAACTCAGGTAGTTGCAGCTTTTGCAACAGTTACAGCAATATTGTGTTTAGTAGCATATCTTGCACTATAAAGAACAACAGCCATATTAACTCTGGGCATACTTATACTCTAAAGAGTGGCAGTTATGTTTATTTTTAAAACTTACATTTGAAAGAGCAATAGCAGTGTTAATGTTAATAACTATAAGGAGAAAGAAATGGAATTAAAAGATAAGAAAGTATTGGTGGCAGGTTCCGGAAAAAGTGGAATTGCAGCAACTGATTTGTTAAAAAAAGTTGGGGCAACAGTTACTATATATGATGGAAATGAAAAGTTGGTTAAGGAAGATATATTATCAAGATTAGAAGATAACAGCAATGTAAATGTTGTCCTTGGCGACTTGTCAGATGAAGTGATAAATGATACAGATTTGATGATTTTAAGCCCGGGCATTGCTATTGATGCACCATTTGTCAATAAAGTAAGAGATGCAGAAGTTCCTATTTGGGGCGAAGTTGAACTTGCATACATAGTAGGTAAGGGAAAACTTGCAGCAATTACCGGTACCAATGGTAAAACTACAACAACAGCACTGGTAGGAGAGATTTTATCAGCATATTTTAAGGATGTAAATGTTGTTGGAAACATTGGAACACCTTATACACGTATAGCATTTGATTCTACAGATGATACAGTAACAGTTGCAGAAATCAGCAGTTTCCAGCTTGAAACAATACACAGGTTTAAGCCTGATGTAAGTGCTGTGCTTAATATTACTCCTGATCACTTAAACAGACATTACACAATGGAATGTTACACAGATGTAAAAATGAGCATCTGTAAAAATCAGGACAGCGATGCACCTATTATTTTAAATTATGAAGATGAAATATTAAGAAATTATGCACCAAAATTACATAATAGAATCATATGGTTTAGTAGCAGACAGACTTTAGATGAAGGCATATATTTGGAAGGAAAAAACATTGTTTATGCACAAAAGGGGCAAAAGAATGTTATAACAACAACTGAAGATACAACTTTGGTTGGAATACACAACATTGAAAATATTATGGCAGCAATTGGTATTACCATCAATATGGGAGTGCCTGCTGATGTAATCAAAGAAGCAATTAGAAAGTTTAAAGCAGTGGAACATAGAATAGAATATGTTAAAACTGTTGATGATGTTTTGTATTATAATGATTCAAAGGGAACAAATACTGATGCATCAATAAAGGCCATTCAGGCAATGACAAGACCAACTGTTTTAATAGCAGGTGGTTATGATAAAAAGGTTCAGTTTGATGATTGGGCAAAAGAACTTAAAGGAAAAGTAAAATGTCTCGTATTATTTGGTGATACTGCAAATCAGATTGCTACTACTGTAAAAAAATATGGTTTTGAAAACATTATATTTACAAAATCATTAAAAGAAGCAGTAGATGAATGTAAGAAAAATGCAGAGCCGGGGGATGCAGTATTGCTTTCTCCTGCATGTGCAAGTTGGGATATGTTTGACAGTTATGAACAGCGTGGAGATATGTTTAAGGATTTTGTAAACCAACTATAAAGTAAAAAAGTGTGGAGAATAATGGCAAAGAAAGAATATAATCCGGCTTCAGGAGAAGAGGAAGTGGTAACAAAACAAAAAAAATCAAGAACAGGTGGCTATTTTGATTATAGCCTTTTGTTTGTGTGGATTTTTATAATGCTGTTAGGCTATGTTTTGCTTTACAGTGCAAGTTCTTATTCAGCACTGAATCAGCGTGGTGATTCTGCTTACTTTTTGAAAAATCAGATATTTTCTACAATTATAGGGCTTGTGCCTATGCTTATAGTTACTTTTGTAGATTACAGGTTTTGGAAAAAATTAAGTAAGTTTATATATGGTGCTGCAGTGGCAACAATATTTTTGGTTAGAACACCCCTTGGCGTTGAGGCAAACGGTGCCAGACGTTGGGTAAACCTAAAGGTAATTCAGTTTCAGCCTGCTGAGGCTGTTAAGATAGCAGTTATTATAATGACAGCATATATGTTGTCAAAGTGCAAAAGTACAGCATTAAAACATGGAAAAATGTGTTGGCAGATTTATAGTATTACCATTGTGGCAGGTATTCTTTTGTTTGTACTTACATCAAACTTAAGTTCGGCACTTATTGTATTTGGTATTGGCGCCATTATGATTATGATAGCCGGTGCTTCAAAACATTTTACAGGGGTGATTATTGGTGGTGCGATAGCGGGCAGTATTTCGCTGTTTTTCCTAGGACAGTTTTCAGACCTTGGATTTAGATTTAGCAGAATTGCAGTTTGGAGAAATCCTGAAGAATTTGTTGACGGAACAGGTTATCAGGTTATGCAGGGACTTTATGCAATTGGTTCCGGAGGCCTGTTTGGAAAAGGCTTGGGAAACAGTGCCCAGAAGCTTGGTTTTGTACCTGAGGCTACAAATGACATGATTTTTTCGATTATATGCGAGGAACTTGGAATATTTGGCGCGGTGTGCATTATAGCTTTGTTTGTATTTATGATAAGAAGAATGAGAATTATTGCAAGTAATGCTCCGGATTTGTTTGGGTCAATGCTTGTAATTGGTGTTATGACACATATTTCATTACAGGTAGTGTTAAACATTGCCGTTGTTACAAACTTTATTCCAAACACAGGTGTGTCACTTCCATTTATCAGTTATGGTGGAACATCGCTTTTGTTCTTAATGGTTGAAATGGGGTTGGTTTTATCAGTGTCACGTAGGATTAAAAAGATTCACTAGGAGTATTTATGAGAAGTACAAGAAAGCTGAAAAGAAAACGTGGAAGGCGTTTGAAAAAGTGGTTTAAAATTTTTTTGGGAATTTTGGCAGCAATTATTGCCATTATACTTATTATTGTGTTTGGATTTAAACTGCAGACCGTTGAGACTTCACTGGATTTGGGACAATTTACAAATCAGGAAGTGAGGGATTATATTGGAAAAAGGAACATTGACAACACATTTGTTTTCTGGTTTAAAAACAAAATTGGAAAAAGCGAAAAACTGGAAATGTTTGAGGATTACAGTGTAAAACTTACATCTCCTACATCGGTTAAAATTACCGGATATGAGAAAAAACTTAAAGGTTACATATTGGACAATAAAAAGTATTATTATTTTGACGAAAATGGAATTATTTTAAAAGAGAGCAGTAAAAAAATTGAAATAAATTCAACGGAGAAAAATAAAAAGTCAAAAAAAATACCTGAAGTTAAAGGTCTTCAATACTCAAAATTAAAATTATACAAGAAAATAGAAACAAAGAATAACAAAGGCCTTCAATATATTTTGGATGTAACTTCCAAAGTTCAGGAATACAGTTTTACAACAAAGAAGATAGTTTTAAATGAAAAAAATGAAATAACAGTTAAAGTGAAAAAAGTAAAAGTGCAGCTTGGAAAAAATCTTAATTTAGACAAAAAATTAAAAGATTTTAACGATATGCATAAGAATGTAATTAAGTATTCAGGAACTTTGAATATGAAGCATGCAAGTGAAGATGGCAGTTACACTTTGAAAAAAAGTGAAGAAAAAAGTAAATAAAGTATTGATATTTTCTTCAAATAATTATATTATATATGAAGTATGGCTAATATTATGTCCACATACTGTGGCCAAATTTAATAAAATGTAAAAACGAAGGAGGATAAACTCTTGTTAGAAATTACTACAAACGAAAGTGAAGCAGTAGCAAAGATTATAGTTGTAGGCGTTGGTGGTGCAGGAAACAATGCCGTAAATAGAATGATAGATGAGAACATCGGAGGGGTAGAATTTATTTCAGTAAACTCTGACGCTCAGGTGTTAAAGAGAAGCAAAGCCCCAACAACTTTACAGATTGGTGAAAAGATTACAAAGGGACTTGGTGCAGGAGCAAAGCCTGAAGTTGGTGAAGCAGCTGCAGAAGAAAATGTTGAAGAATTAGCACAGTTATTAAAAGGTGCCGACATGGTATTCGTAACATGTGGTATGGGAGGCGGAACAGGTACAGGTGCCGCTCCTGTTGTTGCACGTGTTGCAAGAGAGCAGGGTGCTCTTACAGTTGGTGTAGTTACAAAGCCTTTTAGATTTGAATCAAGAGCACGTATGAACAACGCTCTTGCAGGAATCGAAAGATTAAAACCAAATGTAGATACTCTTATTGTTATTCCAAATGATAAGTTATTAGAAATCGTTGACAAGAGAACAACAATGCCTGAAGCATTAAAGAAGGCTGATGAAGTATTACAGCAGTCAGTTCAGGGTATTACAGACTTAATCAACGTACCGGCATTAATCAACCTTGACTTTGCTGATGTTCAGACAGTTATGAGAGATGCAGGTATTGCACATATCGGTATTGGTGAAGCAAGTGGAGATGACAAGGCATCACAGGCTGTACAGCAGGCTGTTACATCACCTCTTCTTGAAACAAAAATCGATGGAGCTAAGAATGTTATCATCAACATCACTGGTGATGTTAGCTTATTTGAAGCAAATGAAGCTGCAAGCTATGTACAGGAACTTGCAGGTGATGATGCAAACATTATCTTCGGTGTGAGATATGACGATGCATATCCTGATGAATGTTCAATTACAGTTATGGCTACAGGTATTGGTGACACAACACCAAAGGCATCACCTTTTGGAATGGGTGGAGTAAAGAAGACATTCTCTTTTGGAAACACAGCATCAACTGCTCCAAAGGCTGAAACAGGAAGAACAGTTCAGACTCCACAGCAGTCACAGAGCAATATTGAAGAAAGACCATTAAATATTCCTGATTTCTTAAGAAATAAATAAGGAATTAAAACAATACAACACAAAACAGAGTCGTAGGCATGATATGCATATGACTCTGTTTTTGCATTCTTGGACACTTTGTATGACATGGGATAATCCTCCTTATAGTTTTCAACATATTTTCTGATTAGTTGTAATGTAAGCAGTTGTGGAATATAGAATCTAATAATATGTGTCAACAAATAAAATCTTTATATAGGAGTGAAATCGACAGACTTTTCTTATGACAACATCTATAATATGTACAAAAGGGGTGAGCTTTATATACATATATTTAGATGTTTATTTTATCTATAATTTTCTTTTGGATTTCATTGTATTAATAATTACAAAAACGGTGCTTGCAGCGGAAACAAAGATCCATAGAATAATTGCAGGTGCCATGCTGGGGGCAACTTATGCAGCTATAAATCTTGTTGTTGAGTTTAATTTTTTAATTAAAACTATAATGACTTATCTTGTAGTTGTAACAATCATGGTAGTAATTGCATTTGGTAAAGCAACAGTAAATGTCTGCTTAAGAAGAGTAACAGCAACATATGTAATTACATTTTTGTTGAATGGAATAATAAATGTGGTGCCGGTTAAATACACGGCAAAAAATACAATACTAATGGCTGTTGTTCTTGCCATATCAGTTGGTATGATGTTTAATTTTACATTAAAGAGTATAAAACAGGAACAGTTAATTTTTGATGTTGATATATATAATGGAGAAAAAGAAATAAAAATAAGGGCGTTGAAAGATACAGGAAACAATCTTTATGAGCCGGGAACAAATAAGCCGGTATCTGTAGCAGAGGAAAAAGTGGTTAAAGATTTTATTACAAACAATCAAAAAGTTTTGTATATTCCTTTTAAGTCTGTAGGTAAAACAGGTTTAATGAATGCATATGTATTTGAAAAAATGACAGTAAACCATCAGATATATACAAACGTCATTATTGGAGTTTATAAAGGAAAAATAAGCAACAATTATAGTATGATATTACATCCTGATTTATTAAAAATAGGGGGAAAGCAAAGTGATAAATGTAGTAGGCAAAGGGAAAATGTACATAAAAAAGATAGCAATGTTAAAAGGGCTGCTTTATTCAAAAGAAGGGGAAATATTTTACATTGGTGGAAATGATGTGCTACCTCCACCGCTTGATAGTGAAGAGGAAAGCATTTGCATTAGAAAAGTATTGGATGAAAATAATCAGGATAGTAGGGCAAAATTAATTGAACATAATTTAAGACTGGTAGTTTACATTGCAAAAAAATTTGACAATACAGGAGTAGGGGTGGAAGATTTGATATCTATAGGGTCTATTGGTTTGATAAAAGGAATAAATACTTTTAATCCAAATAAAAATATAAAACTTGCAACTTATGCATCAAGATGTATAGAAAATGAAATATTAATGTATTTAAGAAAAAACAACAAAACAAAATTAGAAGTATCCATTGATGAGCCATTAAATGTTGACTGGGATGGAAATGAACTATTGTTGTCGGATATTTTGGGAACAGAGGAGGATATTATATCCAAAAACATAGAAAATGAAGTTGAAAAAAAGCTGTTATATAAAGCAATAGACAAACTTAGCAATCGTGAAAAAACAATAGTGAAAATGCGATATGGTCTTAATAATGCAGATGGAGAGGAAATGACCCAAAAAGAAGTTGCAGACAGTCTTGGAATTTCCCAATCATATATTTCAAGGCTTGAAAAGAAAATAATCAAAAGACTTAAAAGGGAAATTGTTAAGTATGAATAGAATAAATGAGTATTATTGCCCTATGCAATAAAAATATTAAAATAGTAACATGAAAGTATAAAGAGCCGGTTTTTGGACAGTATATATATGTAAAGTATATAGAAAGTAGGGGAAAACATGGCTCTTTTTAAAGTTGAAATATGTGGAGTGAATACTTCCAAATTACCATTGTTAACGGAGAAGGAAAAACAGGAGTTATTTAAGGAGATAAAAAAAGGAAATAAAGAAGCAAGAGAAAAATATATACGTGGAAACTTAAGGCTGGTACTTAGCATTTTGCAACGGTTTTCAAATGCAAATGAAAACGTGGACGATTTGTTCCAGATAGGATGCATTGGTCTTATAAAAGCAGTAGACAACTTTGATGACACATTAAATGTAAAATTTTCAACCTATGCAGTGCCAATGATAGCAGGGGAACTTAAAAGATTTCTAAGAGACAATTCTGCAATAAGAGTAAGCCGTTCCATAAAAGATACTGCATATAAAGCTATATATTGTAAAGAGAACATAATTAAAACAACAAACAAAGAACCGACAATAAACGAGATTGCACAAAATATTGGAGCAACGCCTAAGGAGGTAGTATATGCACTTGATGCAATACAAAGTCCTGTATCATTGTATGATCCGGTATACGACCAGGGGGGAGATACTTTGTATGTTATGGACCAAATTAGTGATAGAAAAAATAAGGAAGAAAACTGGGTTGAAAATATTGTATTAAATGAGGCACTAAAGGGGTTAAGTGAAAGGGAAAGAAAAATAATAGACATGCGGTTTTTTAATGGAAAAACCCAGATGGAAATAGCAGATGAAATTGGAATCTCTCAGGCGCAGGTAAGCAGACTTGAGAAAAATGCCATTAAAAGCATGAAAAATTATATAAAATAATTAAAATATTTTAATTACAAAAAAATAAGTAATAAGTTGAAAATATAAAAATTACTTTCAGTTTGCAATAAATATGTGATATAAGACGAAATAGCAACATAATGTCAAAATAAAAAAAACAGAATAGAATAATAAAAAATGGATTTTTATGCGAATAGAAGAGTTAAGACAAAAAGAAGTAATTAATTGTTGTGACTGCAAAATATTGGGCTATCCATGTGACTTAGATTTTGATATGTGTACAGGTTGCATAAAAGCCATAATAGTTCAGGGGCCAAGTAAGTGGTGCGGTCTGGTGTGCAGTGATTATGAATATATAATACCGTTTAAGTGTATTAGCCAGATAGGTCCTGACATTATATTGGTAAAAGTTGACGAAAAAGAGGTAAAAAAGAAGGTAAAAGTGTAGCATGAATATCCTTTTAAACACTTGACCAACATTCTGCGTTTATTTATAATTATTTTATATACTTGCCAACCACTGAAAGGAGGGGGCGTCACCCCTTGCCAACCACCAAAGGGAGGGGCGTTACCACGTGCCAATCAACAAAGAGAGGTGGCATTACCCCTATGTTGATTAAAAAATAGGCGTAGTTATTTATTGGAGGAAACAAAATGAAGTGTCCATATTGTGGAGAAGAAAATACAAAAGTTATTGACTCAAGACCGTCAGAAGAAAACAATGCCATTAGAAGAAGACGTCAATGTGAAAAGTGCAAAAAAAGATTTACGACTTATGAAAAAGTAGAGACAATACCTCTTATTGTAATAAAAAAAGACAACATAAGAGAACAGTACGACAGAGGAAAAATCGAAGCAGGTATTCTTCGTTCATGCCATAAGCGCCCTGTTTCATATGAACAGATTGTATCGGCAGTAGAAGATGTGGAAAATGCAATTTTTAATATGGAGCAAAAAGAAATTTCAAGTACAATAATTGGCGAACTTGTTATGGACAGATTAAAGAAATTAGACCAGGTTGCCTATGTAAGATTTGCATCAGTTTACCGTGAGTTTAAGGATGTAAATACGTTTATGGAAGAATTATCCAAATTATTAAAATAAAAAATGGCAGGAGACTGGTATGTTTAACAAATTGTACCCGGGAGAATATTTAAAGTCAATTGATGATATAGATTTTGAAAGATATTACAAACAGGGAATAAGGGGAATTATATCAGACATTGATAATACATTAGTTCCCCACGGTTTCCCGGCTGATGAACACATTATAAAAGTGTTTGAAAAAATACATAAAATGGGTATTTCCACATGCCTAATATCAAATAATAAAGAAGATAGGGTAAAGCCTTTTGCCAAGGCTGTTAAATCAGAATATATTTTTGATGCACACAAGCCAAGTACAAAAAATTATATTAAAGCAATGGAAATTATGAATACTACAAAGGAAACTACATTGTTTTTGGGAGACCAGATTTTTACAGACATATGGGGAGCAAACCGTGCAGGAATCAAATCCATCATGCTTGAAAAAATCAATCCTAAAGAGGAGATTCAGATTGTGTTAAAAAGAATCCCTGAAAAATTTATATTGTGGAGTTATAAAAGAAAAAATAAGATTTAAAAACAGAGATTTTAGAATAATTAGCCGGAACGAAATATGTAAGTATATATTTAGTGACAAGCAAGGAAAATATGTAAATAATTATTATATGAAATTTCAAACAGAACAAAAAGGCGATATAAGAAAATTCTTGTATCGCCTTTTGTTATGAAAATTCAAACAGAATAAAACTTTTTTGTTATAAAATAATCAAAAAATCTGTTAATTATAAACATAATTGAAAAAGAAAAATGTCTTTTAGTCAAAGTATAATTTTTTAATATGTTCTACAGGCATATCCTTGCCGGTCCAAATTTTAAATGCCTCAGCACCCTGATACAGCAACATATAAAGACCGTTGAAAGTATTGCATCCCTGTTCCTTTGCCATTTTTATAAGCTTTGTTTCCATAGGGTTGTATATGATATCAGAAACAATCAAATCTTTGGAAAGCATGGATTTGTCAGGAATAATACAGTTGTCAGTGTTTGGCGCCATACCAACAGATGTAGCATTTATTAAGATTCTGCTGTTTGCAATAGAGTCAGCCAAAACACTGCCGTCTCCAAGTTCGTAAAGAGTAACTTTACAATTGGTGTTATGATTTACGGCATCTACCATTTTCTCAGCCTTCTCCCAAAATCTGTCCTTAAGACTAAATACATTTATGCTTTTAACACCATCAAGGGCAGCCTGCACCAATATAGATGAAGCAGCACCACCGGCACCAAGCAATGTCATATTCTCGCCGATAATGTTATAGCCTGCATCCTTTACGGACTGCATATAGCCAATTCCGTCTGTATTGTGTCCAACATATTTTCCGTTGTCATTTACAACAGTGTTGACTGCACCAATCATTGAAGCTGCCGGTGACAGTTCGTCTACAAGTTCACATATTAAAGTCTTGTCAGGCATGGTACAGTTAAAGCCTGCAACCTTTAATTTCTTTAATCCTTCAAATGCTGTTTTTAAATTATTTTCAGGAACATCAAAACACAGATAAACGTAATCAAGTCCAAGTTCCTTAAAAGACTCATTGTGCATAAGTGGTGATTTGCTATGTGCCACAGGGCTTCCTAAAAGACCTGTCAGTTTTGTATGTCCTGTAATTTCACTAATACATCCCATTTCACGTCCTCCTAAAAATGTTGTCTATCAAATTATAAGATTTTATGACGAAAAAGTAAACCTTTCGCATTGACTAAACAAGACGGCTAAATTATACTTGTTCTAGTGAAAAAGTGGAGGTACTAATGGATACAAAAATATGTATTCCTGTTATGGGAAAAACAAAAGAAAAATTGATAAATCAGGTAGAAAAAGTTATAAAGATGAATCCTGATTTGATGGAAGTAAGAGCTGATTATTTAGAAGATATTTCAGAAAAAAGTCTGCTGAATATTTTAAAAGAAGTAAAAGAAAAAGCATATAATATACCTGTTATATTTACATTCAGAACAAAAACCGAGGGTGGAGAAAAAGATATTTCATATGATGAATATCTGGCTTTTTGTGAGGTAGGTGCAGATATATGTGATTATATTGATATTGAGATGATGCATTTTATAGACCATGTCAAGGAATTGGTACAAGCTGTGCATCAAAAAGGCAAAAAAGTTATAGGTTCAAACCATCATTTTAACAAAACACCATCCAATGATGACATAGAAAATATAATGAAATTAATGGAAAAAGCAGGTGCAGATGTTTGTAAAATTGCTGTTATGCCAAATCAGAAAAAAGATGTGGAGCGTTTTATAAACATATCAGCAAAACTAAATAATGAGATATCAGTACCGATTATAACAATGTCAATGGGAGAGCTGGGAGCTGTTACTAGAATATGCACCAATCAGACAGGCTCTGCTGTAACTTTTGCTGCAGGAGTTGATGCATCAGCACCGGGACAGATAAATATAGAAGTGTTAAGAGAACTGTTAAAGGCAAATAAACATTGTAGTTTAAATGGAAACATTGCTCTTATTGGATTTATGGGGACAGGTAAAACTACAGTGTCAAAGGCGCTGGCAGAAATTACAGGTCTTCACGAAATAGATGTGGATCAATACATTGTAGAAACACAGGGCATGACCATAAGTGATATTTTTGAAAAATACGGAGAGGCACGTTTTAGGGAAATAGAAACAGAGGCTTTAAAGACTGTATCAAAGAATAGTGGACAGATTATTTCCTGCGGTGGTGGAGCTGTATTAAAAGACGAAAACGTGGATATATTAAAAGAAAACGGAAAGATAGTTCTTTTGACTGCAACACCGGAAACTATTTTTGACAGGGTAAAGGACCATACACACAGACCTATTCTTAACAGTGACATGAGTTTAAAACATGTAAAAGAACTGATGACTCAAAGAGAGCCAAGATATCAGTCAGTGGCAGACATTAAAGTTAATGTCGATTCAAATGACAGAGTGCTTACATGCTACAATATTTTAAAAGAGTTAAAAGAAATGGGACAAATAGAATAAAACAGTTAAAATTATTATAAAAATACAATTTGTGTATAATACAATATTTAAAACTACAGTAAAAATACAACCGATATGTAATAAAAGAGTAGAGTAGAAAGAATAAATGGTTGAAATAATTACTAAGATATTTTATAATAAAAAAAGCGTGATTTATCACAGATGAACTTTTAGGAGGAAAGATTATGGTAACAGCAGGCGATTTCAAGAATGGTATTACTATTGAATACGAAGGAAAGATTTGTCAGATTATCGAATTTCAGCATGTAAAACCAGGAAAAGGCGCAGCGTTCGTTAGAACAAAATTAAAAGATATTAAGAGTGGTGGTGTTGTTGAAACAACATTCAGACCAACAGAAAAGTTTGAAAATGCTCATATCGACAGAAAGGATATGCAGTACTTATACAATGACGGAGATCTTTACTACTTTATGGATGGTGAAACATATGACCAGATAGCAGTAGGTGCTGATAAGGTTGGAGACTCTCTTAAGTTTGTAAAAGAAAATGAAACAGTAAAGATCTGTTCATGTAAAGGTGACGTTTTCGCAATTGAACCACCTATTACAGTTGAACTTCAGATTACAGAAACAGAACCTGGATTCAAGGGGAATACAGCTACAAATGCTACAAAACCTGCTACTGTTGAAACAGGAGCTACAGTATATGTACCTTTATTTGTTGAACAGGGTGAAACAATTGTAATTGATACAAGAACAGGAGAATACTCAAAGAGAGTATAATCTTGTAAAGACAATATCTTTTTGAAAGAGTCGTGGAGCAATCTATGACTCTTTTAATTTAATATGGAATTGAAACATTATCCTGTGGAAGTGTTTTAAGTTGTAAAATTTAAATTTATAAAGTGGCAAAATATAAAAGTAGTAAAAATATAAAAGGAGACCAACTATGAATATTGTAATATTAGATGCAGTGACTTTAACTATAGATAATGACATTGATTTTTCTATTTTTGATCAGTTTGGAAAAGTGACTATTTATGATTCAACAAAAAATGAACAAATAACTGAAAGAATAAAGGATGCAGACGTTGTGTTGTGTAACAAGTCTCCGATGACTGCAGAAAATCTAAGAGAGGCAAAGAATTTAAAATATATCGGTTTGTTTGCCACAGGTTACAATAATGTGGATTTGGAGTATACAAAAAAGCATAATATAACAGTGTGTAATGCCGGAAGTTATTCAACAGAAGCAGTTGCACAACATACTTTTGCAATGATACTACACAATTATAACAAAATTTCAGAATATAATGAATTTGTAAAGAATAATGGATGGATTAATACGGATAAGTTTTCACCATTTATGGAAATGAAGGAATTGTACAAAAAAAAGATTGCCATTATCGGATATGGTTCTATTGGACAAAAGGTGGGAAACATTGCAAAGGCTTTTGGAATGGAAGTGTTACCATATAGTAGAAGTCATAAAGAGATGAAACTTGATGAAATATTAAAGAAGGCTGATATAGTTACAATCCATTGTCCGCTAAATAAAGAATCAGAAAAAATGTGCAACAGACAGTTTTTCGAAAAAATGAAAAAGGGTAGTCTTTTTATAAATACTTCCAGAGGTGGAGTGGTAGATGAAGAAGATTTGGCATGGGCGTTAAACAATGA
>URQO01000053.1 GCA_900550135.1 uncultured Eubacterium sp. | reverse complement strand
AAGCCTATTAATTATATTTAAATATTAAATTTACAGAAAAACTTTCACACTCTCACCATAAGTGATATGTACCCAGAATTCTGGGTACATATCAAAATTGAAGTGTTCTTATTAATGTATTTCTTTTATATCACGCTTTAACCAACTGTATCACTACCACTTGTATTCCTTTATTTCACAATTTCTTATGCCAAACCCAGCAAATTCTTCATTTGTCATATCATAAAAATATGACTGAATCATTCTTGAAATGCCATTATGAGCAACTAAAAGATATGTCTTTTCAGGCTGCTTTTTAATATCATCAATAAGATTGTATATTCTAGCTGCAACCTTTAGCATTGTCTCACCTGAGCCATAAGAATCAATAAAATTCTCTTTCGCCTTTTGGAACTCTTTTCCATTTCTTGGAGTGGATTCATACTTTCCAAAATTCTGTTCAATAAGTCTTGGCTCTTCTCTACATGGAATACCAGTAATCTCAGATATGTGCTTTGCAGTATCAGCCGCCCTTGATAGTGGAGAATACAGTATTTCATCTATCTTAAGATTTTCCTTTACAATCTTTTCTCCAAGCTCAATTGCCTGTTTGTGGCCTAATTCTATTAAAGGACTGTCTGTTGCTCCACATATTTTATTTTCCACATTCCACACAGTTTTCCCATGTCTTGTAAAATACAAATGTGCCATTATTCCTCCTTTACAATCATCTGGATATTTAAATATAAATTAATTTGTCTAATCTTTTAAATAATAATTTACTTTGCTAAATATTATTTTATATTTCTGACTTTTTTAACCTTTGACCACTTTTTACAACCTACGGCTCTTACACGCACATAAAGGTTTTTATACTTCTTAAATGATTTTTTTGTAATTGTAGCCTTATACTTCTTTACAAGTTTTGTTACAATTATTTTTGTGAATTTTCTGCTTTTAGAAACCTGCACCTGATACTTTTTAGCACCCTTTACTTTGTTAAAACTTAAGTTGATTTTCTTTGTGTTTTTCTTTTTGGTTGCCTTTTTAACTACTGTAGTACCTAATGACCTTGTTGTCGAATTATTTTTTGTTGTAACCAATGGCCTTGTTGTCGAATTATTTTTTGTTGTAACCTTAACAGTTGTTTTTGTAGTTGTCTGTGGAACAGTTTCTGATTCAATCACCCGTCTTGTTGTTGAAAAACTAACATCTGAAATGGTTATAGTATTTCGTTCATCAGAACCAATAGTGTCACCATCGCCTTTTCCAAGTCCATAGTATAAATAAAGTTCTGACTTGTAATCACTAGGAATTGTAACATCCATTGCTAATTGGTATGGTACTCCTGCTTTAACAGCAATTGTCTCGTCTTTTAACTTTGGTGAATCGTGCATTCCATCATCATTTCCAACAACTTTAACTACAAGTGTTCTGTCCTTGTCAGATGTAATTGTTGCATTATATTTGTATGTATATCCCGGATAATAAGTTAATGGTCCTATAGATGTCTGGGCTGCCCATCTGTTATTTCCTATTTTGTTTAATGTAACTCTTATGCCTTTATTTGTGGTATTTGTTACGGAACCTGTAACACCACCACCCCAACTTCCATTTAATCCGTCAAAATATGTTCCAAATACCTGCTTTGTATCTGCTACCAAATCTGTATCTACATTTGAAACTTTTGTAACAGTTTCAACCGGTTTTGTTGTCGGCTGCTTCTTTGTAGTTGTTGGTGTTTTTGTTGTCTCTCTTTCATCTGTGCCATCGCTCTTTTGATAAACTCTTAAATAATCTACATACATTGTTGTAGTTTTAAAAGTATTTGGATCAGCAGTAATATAATTTGTGTATCCTGTACCTGTTCCACCGATGGCAAGATTAAACAGGAAGAACTGTGCTTTTTGGAAACAATATGCATTGTTGTCTGTAATGTCCTGCTGGAAATATGTCTTTCCGTCAACCTGCCACTCCATATGTTTTTCATCCCATATTAATCCATATTCATGCCATTTTTCAATACTGTCACCATCTGCAAAATGATAATCCTTTCCAGCATCCCCTGAACCGTATGAGCCATGCTTATCCCATGATCCATTTATTCCTTCATAATTCCAGTGTAAGCATCCACCTAAATAGTTGTTTGAGTTGGCATGTTCCATAATGTCAATTTCTCCACACTGTGGCCAGCCAACACCTTCATTCATATTTTCGCCCATCATCCAATATGCAGGCCATACACCATTCTGATTACCATTTTCAACTTTTATTCTGGCAACCATCTTTCCATATTTAAACCACTTTTTCCCTTTTGTAATAATTCTTCCTGATGTATATTTCTGTCCACCATAGTTTTCTTTTTTTGCAATAATCTGCAGATTTCCACCTGATACTCTTACATTGTCAGTTCTGTTTGTATAATATTCTACTTCTCCATTTCCCCAACCCCAGTTTCCATTTCCAATCTCATATGACCACACAGATGTGTCAAGAGATGTTCCGTTAAATTCGTCACTCCATGTCAACTTCCAATTGTCTGCTGCCTGTACATCTGAAGTCTCAGGCTTTGAAAGTATAACCCCCGGCACTGCCATAGCTGCCACTAATGCGCCAGCCAAAATTTTCTTAAGTGTGTGTCTCATTCTAAGTCTCCTTTTGCATTAAATTTTAAATAATAAAGTTATAATCCTTTGGTCAAACCCATATTTTTTAACAGATTTTGACAGATTGTTTCATTCACTTTTATCCATAATGATATATAAACAAATAAAAATGTTTTTTTCAATAGTTTATAGTAATTTTACACAAAAAAAATGATAATAAATAAATGTTGATATCTAATACAGATTCTAAAAAAATATCTAAAACACTATTTATTATCATTTTATTTAGTTTTAACTATCGATTATTTTTGTTGTCTGACATTAATTGTTTAATACCTGCCTTTAATCCGTTTACTGTCAAAGGATACATATCAATAATTTCTTTTATGGCACGTTCTGATTCCATCCAATAATTTTTTGTTAAATCACCATGGAAAGACGGGTTCAACCAAATTGAGTGTGGATATTTTTTCTTAAAAAGCTGTACCCACTCATGACCTGACAATCCGTCATTTGGGCCACTGTAGTTGCCATTCTTGTCATAGTATTCCTCAGGTGCCATACCTGCGTCCCCAACTATAATAACCTTATAGTCTTTGTCATAGTTGTTAAAAGCATATGTTGTGTCAATCCACTGACCGGGAGCACATTCCGGTGTTTTATAAAGCTTTGCATAAATACAGTTGTGGATGTAAAAAGTCTTTACATCCTTAAAGTGATTTGCCTTATTTACCGCCTGAAACAGTTGATTACACAACTCACTGTAAGGATACATTGATCCACCACTGTCAAAAATAAGCATAAGCTTTACAGAGTTTTTGCGTGGTTGCTGAAACTCCAATTTTAAATATCCACCCTGATTGCAGGTTGAAGAAATTGTGCCATCAATGTCCAACTCGGTTTTTGGCAAGTCCATCTTTCTTGAATATTGTCTTAACTGACGAAATGCTACCTGAAACTGTCTCATTGTAAGTTTTGTATCTCGTCTGAAATCTCTGTATCTTCGCTCTCCCATAACTGCAAAAGCAGTCTTCATTCCTGCTTCATTTCCCAGTTGGATACCACCTGCCACGTGACCATTTTTGCCAAATGCCGAGCCACCACCTGTTCCAATCCAATGATTACCACCGTTGTGTTCTGTGTGCTGTTCTCCCAAACGTTCCCTAAACATTCTGTGGACTTCCTTTGCCTCACGTTCGGTACGCTTGTCCACAAAGTCTTCAGGATTAGTCATTTGGATTTTGCTTTGGTCATTATGAAGCCACTTGTTCAGTTTTTCCATATTTAATTTATCAGTTTTTATATTTTTAAAATACTCTAAAAATGCTGAGTCTAACTTGTCATAATCTGCCTCACTTTTTACCAATACTGTTTTGCACAGATAATAAAAGCCGGTAAAATTGGAATGGGCAAGTCCTTTATCAAGACCTTCCATTAGCGTAAGCCATTCAGTTGTAGATATGTCAAGACCGTTGTTTTTTAGAGTGTAGAAAAATTGCGTAAACATTTTCCCTCCTAATATACAGTAGGTGATTATGACTTTATCTCATAACATTTTTTACAGTTTCTAAATCTTCATCCTTTTTAATAAGTACACCTAAATATGGAAGTTTTGCCTCAATAGTTTCAGGGGCCACACCACCTATCATCAGTGCTCTAATCCAGTCAATAAACTCTGATGTGCTTGGTTTTTTTCTTAAATCTCTAATACGTCTGATTCTGTAAAATACATTCATTGCCTGATCTACAAGATTTTCTTCTAAGTTTTCAAAATGTGCATCTACAATCTGCTTCATAAGTGCAGCATCAGGGAATGTAATATAATGAAATACACATCGACGTAAAAATGCATCAGGCAACTCCTTTTCTGCATTGGATGTAATAATAACTATCGGTCTGATTTTTGCCTTTACAGTTTCCTTTGTTTCGTTAATATAAAATTCCATCTTGTCAAGTTCCCACAATAAATCATTTGGGAACTCCAAATCAGCCTTGTCTATTTCATCAATAAGAAGCACAACCTGCTTGTCCTTTTTAAATGCCTCGCCTAACTTTCCAAGTTTAATGTAATGTCCAATATCATCTACTCCTGCCTCACCAAACTGGCTGTCATATAGTCTTTGAATTGTATCATAAATGTAAAGTCCATCCTGAGCTTTAGTAGTTGACTTTATGTTCCAGATTAGTAATTCCATGTCTAATGACTTGGCTACTGCCTCTGCCAACATGGTTTTTCCTGTACCAGGCTCTCCTTTTATTAACAGTGGTTTTTGTAACTCTCTTGCTATCTGAACTGATGCCATCAAATCATCTGATGCCACATATGTGTCTGTTCCTGTAAATCTTGCTTCTTTTGCCATATCAATTCCTTTCGATTTTTGTAGCATACTCCGTACATTACTATATAATGACAGATTAACGAAAGCACGCTCCCGCTGCCAAAGTCTGGTAACGGTTCTATCAAGCCGGCTATGCCGCCTTAATGAACCCACCGACTTTGAAGCACTTTCGTTTAATTCTGTCATTATATAGCAATTGTATAAATATACTACGAATATGTTTTCTGTTTTTAATGTACTTTTTATTCCATCATACACCAATAAGTATATTCCGGTACAATAATTCTATTAATTTTATATTGCTAATGTTACTTACAATTTGCTGAATTTTTACTTTCCAAAATATTGTGCTACTTTTTTCAGGTCTTCTATAATTGGTAAATTTTGTGGGCAGATTTTTTCACATTTTCCACATGCTATGCAATCGCTTGCCTTTCCAAAAGTGTGAGTCAGTCTGTCGTAATATTCACCCTGTGGTGTCCATCCTTTTTCTTTTACTTCCTGCTTGTCTGCATTAAACAATGAGAAATATTTTGGAATGGCTATTTTCTTTGGACATCCTTCTGTACAATATGAGCAGCCTGTACAAGGTATTTCTATATTTTCATTTAAAATATCTGCCGCCTTTAATACAAGTTCATTTTCTTCTTTTGTTAATGGCTTAAAATCCATCATATACTCTGTGTTGTCAATGAGCTGTTCCATATTACTCATTCCGCTAAGTACCATCATAACATTGTCAAGACTTGCCGCAAATCTGATAGCCCATGATGGAATTGACATATTGCTGTCATATGCCTTAAAATGCTCCTCCACTGTAGTCGGTACATTTGCCAATGTGCCACCTTTTACCGGTTCCATAACTATAACCGGCTTGTTGTGCTTTGTTGCTACTTCGTAGCACTTTCTTGACTGTACTCCTTCGCTTTCCCAATCAAGATAGTTTATCTGAAGCTGTACAAACTCAACTTCCGGATGTTCTGTCAGCACCTTGTCTAAAAGTTCTGCATTGTCATGAAATGAAAAACCAATGTTTTTAACAAGTCCTGCTTTTTTCTTTTCTACCAGCCATTCAAAGCAACCAAGTTCTGAATATTTTTTATAATGATCATATCCTACATCATGTAACAGATAATAGTCGAAATATTCTACACCTGTTTTACGTAACTGCTCATTGAAAATATTGTCTGCTTCTTCTAATGTATTGAAAAAACCTCCGTGTAATTTGTCTGCCAGAGTAAAACTGTCTCTTCTGTGACGCCTTACTAATGCTTCCTTTGTTGCTTCTTCACTTTTAAATCCACAATACATCCATGCAGTATCAAAATAAGTAAATCCTCTGTCTAAAAATGTATCTACCATCTTTGATAATTCTTCTATATCAATATTGTCTGCTTCATTTTGGTTTTTAAGTGGTAATCTCATCAAGCCAAAACCTAACTTTTTCTGCCTCATAATAACCTCCTGGTTTTCTCAAAATATTGCTTTTATTTTAATTGTTTACGGGCAAAATAGCAATAGACCGTTATACATAAAACTTCATCATTATAATGAAATTTTTATAATATAACGGTCTACTTTATTTTTTAATAATTATTTCTTTAAAATTCTAACTTTTTTAGGTTTTGACCACTTCTTGCAGCCAACGGCTCTAACTCGTACAAAAAGTTTCTTTCTCTTTTTAAATGCTTTTTTAGAAATTGTTACTTTTTTATATTTCTTTACTGTTTTTGTTACAATAACTGATGTAAACTTTTTATTCTTAGAAACCTGTACCTGATATCTTTTAGCACCTTTAACTTTTCTAAATGAAAGACTGATTTTCTTTGCATTTTTCTTCTTTGTTGCTTTCTTTACAACTGTTCTTTTTAATGCTTTGTTTGGAGTCTTTTTCTGTGTTTTCTTTGTTGTTGGAGAGGCTGTTGTTCCTTCAGGTTTTGTTTCACCTGAAGCTGTTGTTCCCTCAGGTTTTGTTTCACTTGGATTTGTTGTTCCTGGAGTAACCGGCGTTACACCCTTCCCAATCTTATAATCTCCATAAAGACCATCCTTTGCTCCATTTGTAGAAACTCCTGCATTCTTGTCTGCCTTCTCGTCTTCTCCTGCCTTAACCATACGCTGGTAAACACGAACATAATCAACTAACATTGTTCCTGATGTAAAACTGCTGTCAGGTACATAACCACTGTCAAATGTTCCACCTGCTGCAAGATTTAAAATAAGGTAAAATCTCTGGTCAAACGGTGCATATGCATTTCCTCTGTCTGAGCCTGAATACCACTCACCATATGTACATTTGAAATAGCATTTGCCATCACAGTAAATCTTAATATTTTCAGCATCCCACTGAACACTGTATACATGCCAGTCATCAATACCTGTCTTTTTATTACCATCTCGTGTTATGTTAAATGCATCTGATGTATTAATATTATTTGGCCACTGTGCACCATAATGTAATGTACCAAATACCATGTTTGGTGTTCTTCCACGTCCTTCAAATACATCTATTTCACCTGATAATGGCCATGAGCCATAACGTGAGTCATTTGGAAGCATCCACATAGCAGGCCATACGCCTGTACCTGTAGGCATTTTTGCTCTGAAATCAACTCGTCCGTATTTCACTGAGAATTTATCTTTTGTTGTAATCTTTCCTGATGAATACTGAGCAGTTGCTTTCTTAGATGGATCACCTTTTTCTGTAAATACCTTTGACTGCTTTTTCATAAGAATATTTAATGCACCATCTTTTACTGATACATTGTCTCTTGTGTAGTATTCAAGTTCCTGATTTCCCCAACCTGCTGTGTTAATATCGTCTTCTTTAAGTAAGAATCCTTCATCATATGACCACTTGCTTGTGTCAAGAGATGCACCATCAAATTCATCATTGAAAATCATCTTCCAACCTGCCGGTGTATATGCATTTGAATTGTCATTTACCTTAATATCTGACATATCTGATGGAAGTGTTGGCTTATAAGATGTATTTCCTTTAATTGTATACAATACATAGTTATTGCTTGCATCTCCACCTTTTTTACCATCAATAGGATATGTGACTTTTATTTCTGTATCCTGTCTTACAGGCTGAAGCCAAAGTCCATAAACATGATCAACAAAATAACCCCACTGACTGCTTAGTGAATATTTGTTGTAACCACTTCCTTCATATACCCATCCACTGGCTGCAACATCTGTAAGTGGAATCCACTTTCCATCTACCTTAACTTCATATTTGAATAAATCCAAATCATCTTTTATAGCTTCTGTTCCTCCAATTTTTGGAAGTGGAATACCAACTGATGCTGCATCACTTTTGCTTGCATCGTATGATGTACCATCATATGCTGTGATTTTATAATTTGATCTGGTTGGCTTTGTATATGTAACTTTTACATCCTGATGTACATTTGGATTTGACTTTGATGCAAATCTTAATGTAAATGACCAACTGATATTTGTAAACCAATATCCGCCATCACCATCTGAGTAATATCCAAAGTTCTGATCCCACAGAAATCCTGATGCTGCATTTCCTAAAAACTGAACAAATCCTTTTCCGTCATTGTTGTCTACTGTAATGTTAACATCATCCTGAATCTGTTCATACTTGATATTCTTGTCTCCATTAAATGTCCACGCTCCCCAATGTGTAGCTGAACCACCTGTTGTATCTGCCTGAATATTTGTTTCTGTTGTAGAAATACTTGTAAGCTTACACTTTGAAAGTTTGTTAAGTTCCAATTTGTAATCAAGATTTATGTTATTTGTTTTTCCATGGAAACGGAAATATGTTGTTTCTGTAAGTTTCATCCAGCAAACCCAGCCACCCCATGACTGATATTCCCATGCCCAAGTGTCATTCCACTTGAAGTAGCTTACATCTTCAATTTTCTTCCATTCACCATTTGTTCCGTTTTCCTGTTTAACATAAACCTGAATGTCTTTTTCCACATCTGCAATGGAAAGTTCACTACTGGCTTTTCCGTTAAACTTTGGCATTACAAATCCATAGCTGACTGTACCAACTCCTGAATGTGTAATTGTTGGTCCATCATTTGTTGAATAATAATCCATTGATGAAACAACTTCTGCCGCTGCTACCTTTACATCACTACCTGAAAAAATTACTCCTGCTGAAGTAAGCAGCAATGCCAAAGACATTACAACAGAAATTAATTTTTTCATAGTTTTTCCCATACTAAAAAATTCTTTCATAATACTTCCTTTCTTTTCCCTTACGGAAATAATCTCGCTATACTGCCTTTTGATTATATGAATATTCATTTTTTCTTTAAATGGTCTGTATTTTTATATGGTATTCAAATTTTATAAAAACGTTTTAATTGTTTTAATGACTTTTTCTTCTTGCACCAATATGCATCCCTAGTGTAATGTTTTTTATATAGAAAAAAACACCTACAATATGTTTTCCTTGGAATCATATTGTAGGTGCATATTTAACAATTTAATTTTGAACTATTTAATTTTCCAACTGACTTGTACAATGTGGACATCTGTCTGCATCAATATGTACTTCTGATTTGCAATGTGGGCAAATCTTTGTTGTAGCTGGAGCAGGTTCTTCTTTTCTTCTTAATTTATTCATAAACTTCACAATCATAAATACTACAAATGCCATAATCAAAAAGTTTATAAGTCCTGAAATAAATGTTCCATAATTAAGTGTTGCAGCACCTGCTTTTTGTGCCTCAGCCAAAGTTTTATAACTGCCACCGTCAAGTGCAATAAACAGATTGCTAAAATCAATCTTTCCTGTAAGAAGTGTAATAACCGGCATAAATACATTGTCTACTAAAGAAGTAACAAGGTTGTTAAAAGCGCCACCAATAATTACACCAACTGCTAAATCAATCATGTTACCTTTTAAGGCAAACTCTTTAAATTCCTTTAACATCATATTCTCCTTTGTTATTTTTTTATCTTACAAATGCTATTATTAACTTTGGTGTTAAATCACGCCAAGTGTGATTATTCTTTGCTTTTTAAAACAAACTTAATTATAACAAGAACCCCTATCATCATGGCAATTGCAAGTGGCATTACAATCCATGCATTTCTAACAAATCCTGCTATAAAAAACGCTACAAAGGATACTGTTGCTGCTACCATGGCATATGGTAACTGAGTGGAAACGTGATTTACATGGTCACACTCGGCACCTGCCGATGCCATAATGGTAGTGTCGGATATTGGCGAGCAATGATCTCCACATACAGCACCTGCCATACATGCTGAAATTGAAATAATCATTAACTCATAATTACTGTTTTCAAATACTGCAACTACTATTGGAATAAGGATACCAAATGTACCCCATGATGTTCCTGTAGCAAAGGCAAGAAAACATGCCACTAAGAATATAATTGCAGGAAGTAGTGACATAAAATCACCTGCCACTGATTTCATTGATGCAGCTACAAACTCTTTTGCGCCCAATGAATCTGTCATAGATTTTAATGTCCATGCCATTGTTAATATTAAAATGGCAGGAACCATGGCTCTAAAACCATCTACTAAACAATCCATACATTTTTTAAATGGCAGAACTCTTCTAATCATATAAAGAATAATAGTAATAACAAGTCCAAAGAAACTTCCTATAGCAAGTCCTACAGATGCGTCACTATTTGAAAATGCTGTAACGAAATCTACACCTTTAAAGATGCCACCTGTATAAACCATGCCAATAACACAACAAATAACAAGACATACAATAGGAATAATCAAATCAATTACTTTACCTTTTTCACTGCCTTTTTCATCTTCCTGAATATTTTGTGTTCTATCTCCCATTGAGAACAAATCACCATTCATGGCATTTTTTTCATGTTTTGCCATTGATCCAAATTCTACTTTTAAAAGAACCATTGCGACCATCATAACTATAGTAAGAATGGCGTAAAAATTGTAAGGGATGGCTCTTACAAATAAAGCCAGACCGTCTTCGCCTTTTACAAAGCCACTAACTGCCGCTGCCCATGAAGATATTGGAGCAATAATACAAACCGGTGCTGCTGTTGCATCAATTAAGTAGGCAAGCTTTGCACGTGAAACCTTGTGTTCATCTGTAACTGGTCTCATAACACTACCTACTGTAAGGCAGTTAAAATAATCATCAATAAAAATCAATACGCCAAGTAAAATTGTGGCAAGCTGTGCCCCAACTCTTGACTTGATGTGAGTGCTTGCCCATTTACCAAAGGCTGCTGAACCTCCTGCCTTATTCATCATGGCAACAATTGTTCCCAAAATAACAAGGAATATAAGAATACCAACATTGTATGAGTCGGTCAGTACACTTACGAATCCACCTTTATCATCTCCAAAGGTATGCATTATAGTACGTTCAACATTGCCTCCACCATATAAAATGGCGCCTACCAAAATACCTATAAATAAGGAGCTATAAACTTCCTTTGTAATAAGTGCCAATGCAATAGCTACAATCGGTGGAAGTAATGCCCAAATAGATGAGTAAAGTGCAGGTATATAATCCTTTGCATCCGCTCCAAAAACCATCGTTGATAAAATCACTACCAAAAGTACCGAGACCATCAATAGTGCTGAGAACTTATAAGCTCTCTTGTTCTTTTGTATTTTTTTCATAATTCTTCTTTTGTTTCAAATATGTTAATACTTGAAACCATGCCTTCCTTTCTTATTTTTGCATTTGCATAGGTATATTTTACTGTGATATGAGTAATTTTGCAATTTAAAGTTTTAGCGGGCTAAAAAATAAAAACAGATGCCTTCTGTAAAATACAAAAAGCATCCATTTTTATCTGGCAAATCTTTCTTTCCAATTCTATGCCCATACCTTGATATGTCTCAATTTCAGTCCCATCATAGTGCAGGCATTGGCGGAAAAATCTTTTGATTTATAATTAAATATAGTACATGTTCTGATTGTACTCTATATAATCTTTGTAATGATTTTCCAAATCAGCCAAAGATGTATTTTGTAAAATTTCATCTAACCGGTCATTAATTTTATCAATAATTGAATCCTGAATAGCCAGGGAAATTCCTACATTGTTACCGTCAGTTTTATCTTCTTTTTCGATTCTGTATGTGCCATCCAGTGCTTCTATAATGTCAGCCACTGAAATATTCGAAGAACTGTCACCAAGCAAATATCCACCCTGAGCACCTTTTATACTTTTAATAATTCCTGCTCTTCTAAGTGCAGCAAAAATATGTTCAAGATACTGTGGCGAAATGCCATTTCTCTCAGCAATGCTAATAAGAGATACATGTCCCTCTTTTGAATTTAATGCTAAATCTATTAATGCAGTAATACCATATCTGCTTTTTTTTGATAAATTCATAAAACCAAACTCCTTTTATACATAGCTTAATGCCTGATTTAAATCATTAATTAAGTCCTCTACATCCTCAATACCAATTGATAATCTAAGAGTATTGTCATAAACTCCTGCCTTTGCTCTTTCCTCTTTTATTTTTGTTTTATTATTTCACTCTTTCGTATCGAGTAATCCATTTGTCAATAAGTGATAAAATGAATCCCACACCAAGAGATAAAATTGCAACTGATAATCCACCTATCCACAGAAAGTCGTTTTGCATAAGTCCCAGTCCTGTGAATATCAATGTGCCAAGTCCACCGGCTCCAATGTAAGCTGCCAATGTGGCACTGGCTATAACTTCAACCACTGCCGTACGGATTCCTGTAAATACTACCGGAAATGCCAATGGTACCTTGACGGTGAAAAACAATCTTTTTTTGCTCATGCCCATACCTTCAGCTGCTTCAATAACCATCGGTGGCAATGTTTCAAATGCTCTAACACATATCCTATGTATTCAGCTGAGTGTTCCTGAAAATATGCAGTAATACTTTGCATGATAAATTCCCCTTTTCGTATTATTCCTATCTGTTTGATAGGATATATGTATATTAATACTACTTTTCCTATTTGTCAAGTATGAATTGAATGTTTTTGGGTTGGAGTGAGTTGGCTACGGTGGGTTATGATTGGAATGTTGAGAATTGGTTGGTGTGTTAACTTATTAAAGAATAATTAGTAATTGGTTGATGTGGTATCTTATGACAGGACATTTCGTGTTGGTTGATGTAGGAAGATTTAATCAAAAAATACTATTCCGTATTTGCCAAGTAAGCATTTTTTACAATATGCGTACTCCGTTTTTACAAAATAGTATTTTTAGATTTTTATTATTTTAAAATAGCATCAAGTAACCCGGTACAACCACTAACAATATCTTCGTAGGTATTTTTGAAATTGCCGGTGTACCACGGGTCAGCAATAGACTTGCCATGTTTTGTTTCATCCTTTGAAAAATCCAGCAACAATTTAATCTTATTATCCACGTCAGCTCCTGTAATTGCCAGAGTATTTTTAATATTGGTCTGATCTGCGCATAACAGATAGTCGTAATAATTATAATCGCTTTTTGTGACCTGTCTAGCACGCTTTCCACTAAAATCTGTGTATGGAGTACTACCAATATTGTGCTTTCTAAGTTCCTCCTTTGCCGGTGGATAAATAGGATTGCCACGGTCTCCCCAAATTTCTTCCGTGCTGGTTGCAGCTGAGGCAATTTCAAACTTGGATTGTAGACCTCGTTTTTCGACCATGTCTTTTAAGATGTATTCTGCCATTGGGGAACGACAAATGTTGCCGTGGCAAATAAAAAGTATTTTTATCATCTTTTTATATCTCCATTTAAGTCTTGTATTTCTTCTCAAACGCTTGATATTTCAGGGTTTTCCGACTTTTGAGTTT
>URQO01000052.1 GCA_900550135.1 uncultured Eubacterium sp. | reverse complement strand
AACCAAATATCATTCTAAAAACCCTGTCTTTATTTTCTCTATTTACCCCTGGCATTCTTTTCTCCTTTACTTTATTTTGTGTTATTATACATATATTGTGTGATTATGTCAATATGTTTTTATTAAAGGAAAACTTCATCTTATTTTTATCTAAGTCATATAATTATAACTTTACCCTATACAAAAAAAACCAAACTGCTATATAAACAGTTTGGTTTTTTATTATCTTAGTATTACTAAAATTAAAAGTGCTATTGCCAACATCAAAAAAGCTCCCACAACTGCCTGATATATATATCGCATCCATTGATTTTTAAAGGATTTCTTTGGGAATCTTTTTGCAACACCTGCAATATTGGTCCAATACATATATGGTATAACAATATCTGCTACAGCCAGTGCCGATGCAACTACTTTATTGTACATACTTGCATGTGCATAATCTTTGTCAAAAGGTGCTGAAGCAAACATATATATCATAAATCCATATATTAAAACAGAAAATGCAGCATACAGATAATTGTTACTTCTAAACCCGGGGATTGTTTTTATGACATATTTGAATGTAATCGGTGGTAATCTTTCAGCATTGTCACTTACCTGATTATTGTCCGGCAAACTTTCACTGTTTGTAGAACCATATATATTAGTATCTGTTTCATCCTCCACGTGGTAACATTGCAAAAGCGCATCCTTTAACTGCTTAACATTTTGAAAACGATTGTCCGGATCCATCTGAGTGCATTTTTCAATTATATCCTGCAAATTTTCATCTACAGATATATTGCTTTTCTCACACATTTCTTTTAAAACAATGCCTATGGAGTAAATATCACTTTTTTCACTGGTTTGTGAAAATCCATACTGCTCAGGAGCTGCGTATCCTGCCGTTCCAAGCAATTCCGTATCTTTGCTCTTTCCTGTATGCTGTTTTCTTGAAATATCAAAGTCAATTAGTTTTAAAGTGCCTTCGTTGCTTATTAAAATATTTTTGGGTTGTATGTCTCTGTGTACTATTCCTATTATGTGAAGTTCCTCAAGAGCCGTACATATATCTGCCGTCAACTTAATACATTGGTTGTAATTCAGCTTTTGATTTGTTACATAATCATCCAAACGTCTTCCATTGATAAATTCTTCTATTTCAACACACTTGTCCTCATCAATATAACAGTCCAGTATTTTAACCAAATTTTTATTTTTTATGGGCTTTAACTGTTCATACACATCAAATGCCGTCTTGTTCATTATTTTGTTTACTACCAGCTGACCTGTGTCATTGTTTCTCATTAGTGTGGTTTTACATTTTTCTGTATCAGCTAACACACACAGTTCCCTGTATTTTTTTTCATAATATTCTTTTATAATGTTCATCTCTTACCTTTTTTATTATAACGTAATTTATCTTTGGCAACTTTTGCAATTTCATGTTATTGTCTTTTTGCAAATATGCTATACTATAAAGTATACTTTAAAAAACAAAATTTGGAAACCTGAAAGGATTTTTTTATGAAGACAACCGATGAATTACTGAAAGTACTGAAAAATTCTCAAGATATCAATCAGTTTGTACAGGAAAATGTTGCCGATATTAACGGTCTTACATTTCTTGAATATTTAAATGAAAGTCTTGAAAACAGCGGGATGACTAAAGCTTTAGTTATTGAGAAATCAAACATTCAGAAAAATTATTGTTATCAGATTTTTGATGGTTCAAAAACTCCGTCCAGAGACAAAGTACTGGCACTATCCATAGCAATGAAACTGTCAGTTAAAGACACCAATCGTTTATTAAAGCTGTCTGACCACAGTATTCTCTATCCTCGTATAAAACGTGACAGCATTATTCAGTTTGCCATTGAGCAGAAATGTTCCTTAATTGATACAAACATTTTGCTTCATGACATGAGGGAAAATATTATAGATTAATTTATGCTATCAGCATAACAGTTTCCTATTTAAAACCTTTAGAATAGACTTATGTTTTACATAAGAAATTTATCATATGGAGGAAAGAATTATGGGAGAAAATGTTACGCAGAATAACAATGTTGCCAACGGCAAAAAGAAATCCAAAGTAAAATGGATTGTTATTGCAGTAGTTGCCATTATCATTATTGCAGCTATAGCAAATGGTGGTTCAGGAGATAGCAACGATGTGAAAAAAGTTGATTCAAAAAGTAGCACTAAAACAGAAGCCAAAAAGGATAACACTCCGGAAACTACAAAGGAAAAAACTTCTTTTAATGTTGGAGAGACAGCTGAATACAAAAATATTCAAATAACTTTAGAAAAAGTTATTACATCTCAAGGGGATGATATGTTTGTAAAACCTGATGACGGAAAAGAATTTGTGCTTTGTGTTTTCAAAATTCAAAACAATTCTGATGAGGATATGACAATAAGTTCTATTGTAAGTTTTGAAGCATATCTTGATGATGCTTCTATAAATCAGGATTTTCTTGGTGTTCAGACTAAAGAAGGCAAGAAATATAATTCGCTGGACGGGGATATTGCTTCCGGTAAAAAAATGGAAGGTGTTATATCCTATGAAGTGCCTAAGGATTGGAAAAAACTTGAAGTAAACGTAAAACCTGATGCATGGTCATCAAAGAAAATAACTTTTGTTGCAAAAAACAAATAAAAATATCTTACAGGCTTTTGTAACAGAGATTAATTTGTTAGAATATATGGAAATATTCAAAGTAGCAAGTACCAATACATAAGCAAAAAGAGGCATTAAATTTTACTTAATGTCTCTTTTTAACTATTAATATGTGCTGAAATTTCCACAACTTCCGAGATATTATTTAAATAACTCCGGCTCGTTGTCAATCAAATCGATTGCCACCAAATTTACTTATCCCATAAACCGTCCTGTCTTAGACGGTTCCAGTCAGCTTCTAATATTTTTGGCTTTTTGCCACGATACTTTTTCTCAGTCATATTTAAATATTTGTTGTTCATCAAATCATCTAACGCATTTTGAATACGTTCTCTGGAAATTCCACTGTGATTGGATACATTCTCTATTGTTTTAGAATAAGTTGCCATTTTGCGTCTTTTTTTCAAAATAAACAAAGACTGTAAAATTGCATCATAGTAATATTGTTTTTCCTGATTTGCTCTTGGCATTTCTACATATGAATTTGCGGAAGCCTTAAGCTTATTGCTCAAAGAATGCTTTACGCCATATATAATTACTTTTTTCTTTAGTTCTCTTAAATATTTTATAGCCAAATCAAAATGTGCATCTCCGGTAAATATAATAAATATATCGGGCGAATTTTTCTTTGCCGCCTCACGATATATTGCATCCAATATGATAAAGTCCGTAAAATCTTTATCTACTCCATCTTTTGTACTGGCTGTGTGTACAATATTCTTTGATATTTTCTTTAATCTAGGCAATTCTTTTTCAATACTGCTTCCATGGAAGTCGCCGAAAAAAATTAGATCTTTTACACTATATTCTTCTTTGAGTTCGCTATACCACTCTTCAACATTTGGCTTCATTGAAAAAATATTGTTATATCCATAATACCAATGTTCGTAATCTACAAATACTGCCGCTGAATTTTTGCTACTAAATAAATTAAACACCTTCCTCCTCCTTTCTTATTTTTTGAGGTGATAGCCAATCACCTGTATTTGTGCAATAGCACCCATTTATTATAACAGAAAAAAGGATAGTGGCAATAAAAATATAGTTCAACGAATTCCAGGAACAGTAGATTTTTAATGTTCATCTTTCAAATTTTCATATATTTCATACAAATCATAATCCGGAGCAGACTCTTTTGCCAGATCATATATTTTCTGAATGGTATCCGAATTTTCCTCAAGTTCATCGGCTATCTGACTAACAGACTTGTTTTTCTTTATTTTTTTACACACCAATTCAATAACCTTGATGATTGCCCCTGCCTGTTCTCCTTCCTCATATGAATCCTCACGTATATGTGCCATGGTCTTTGCTTCATCATATTCCATTCTAAGCATATCTACTACCTCCGCTCTATGTTCAAGCAGAAATTCTTTTAAAATGTCATTTTTTATACAATATTCAATTGCTTTTAATATTGCATCTTTCAGGTCATCAGTGTTCTGCCTAAACTCCCTTATTTTGCTTATCAGTATAGCATAATCTCCCAAGATTGAACACTGTTCTAACAGCTTAGGTGATTTTGTCAATATGTAAAAAAAGAAAAACCAAACTACTGTATATGCAATAGTTTGGTTTACTTCCTTTAATTATTTAGCCTTAACTCCAACCACATTGGTATACTTACCATATACCACCTTCTTGCCGTTCTTTTTATATGCCCTTATTCGCACATAGTATTTCTTCTTAGACTTCAATTTTTTAATTACTTTCTTTGCCTTGTTTCCTTTAATAACAAACTTTTTGTTCTTTTTCATTTTTGAGTTTTGCGAATACTGTATCTCATAGCCATCCACTTTAGATACTTTTTTCCAACTTAATAATATTCGTTTTTTGCCTGCTTTAAGTTTCAACTTTGTTACTTTTGGAACTTTATCATTTTTTGAAATCTTATTCTCTTTTAACTTTGGTACAATATTGGTTTTAATTTCATGTCCACAAACAGTGCATACATTCAATGTATAGCCTTCATTTGTCAATGTAGGCAATACAACTCTCTGTGAATATTTGTGATCTGTTTTCTTAATTGTCTCAGTATAACTGTCGCCACATATTCCACAAACATATTCTGCCAAACCTTCGTAACTACAGGTTGAATATTTCTTAATATTTTTAGAATAATTATGCTCCGTTCTTGGTATTGTTTCTGTGTAACTATCATCGCACTTTTTGCATACATATTCTTTTGTTCCTGTAGCCTGACAGGTTGCCTGTTTTATGATATTGCATACATAATCATGCGCTGTATTTTCAGTATAATTATCCTTGTAAGAAACACCACACTTTGTACATTTGTGTAATGTATACCCATGCTTTTCACATGTTGGCTCCACTATAGATGATATATAATTGTGTCCTGATGCCAGTATTATAGATGTCTTCTTTTCATTACAGTTTCTACAGGTATAAGTCATAAGTCCATCTACTGTACATGTTGCTTCTGTAGTTATTGTCGAAGTATACTCGTGTCCTTTTGCACTGACATATGCATCCTTATATGTATCTCCACAATGTTCACATCTGTGCAATGTATAGCCATTTTCAGTACATGTAGGTTTGACAACCGTATCTGTGTATTTATGGCCGGTTGCTAAGAGAGCTTCCGTATATTCTCTATCACAATCACTGCATTTATATTTTTTATAACCATCTACAGTACATCCTGCTTCCTTTGTCTCTGTCAATACATAATTGTGCCCTTTTGAACCAGTGTAATTGTCTTTATAACTGTATTCGCAGACCGTGCACTTATGTAGTGTGTATCCATCTTCTTCCTCAGTTGGTTCCACTGTTTTTTCTTCAAATTTGTGACCGGTTGCAGCTATAATTTCAGTATAACTTTCTCCACATTTGCATGTATATGTTTTAACACCGGTATCATCACAGCTTGGATATTTAGTAATCTGACTACTATAATTATGTTCAACATTTATATAAAAAGATATCGCAACTCCATAATAAGATATTGTAACCTTTTGTTCTCCACTCTTATCGGTATCAAAGCCCGAAACAGTATAGTCAGTCACTTCTTTTTTAGTTCCATCGGCAAATGATGCCTCAATCTGGATACTGTTCTTATCAAACAAATCCCCTTCTTTATAAACCTTTTTACTTATATTTTTTAATTCTATGGATTGAACATTTGACTCCATCACAAACGCATTAACTTTTTCATCAAACACCGGCACATCACACCACTGTCCTGACGGCATCATTGCGATGTAATTATCTTTTGCATATGTTCCATAAGAATCTTTTATCTGACATATTATATGATTAGAATAGTCCGGTTCACCCTGAGACCAGTTTGAATATGTAAAATCATCTTCACTGGACTGCATCCATCTAAACTCCGTGCTACTCTTTCTTAATCCTCCTAAAAATGCATATCCTTTATATTCATTCATCAATTTGGCAACTGCACTATTTTCACCAGCACTTGTAATTGTAGCAAGGTAACTACCTTGCTCATTTTCACAATAATTCTTCGCCTGCACCCAATCTACATTTTGCTTTTCTATCAACTGATATAAATGTCCATTATATACGCAATTGCTTTTTTCAAATTTATTGTAATCGTAACCTACCGCTATACTAATACACCTGTCTGTTTCAGAGCCTGTATAGTCTGAAACCGGTGATTTTACACCTGCATATATTTTGCATATTCCCTTTTTCTGTCCGGTAAACTGATAGGTATTATTTTGACCTAATTCTACAGTTTCTGTTTCTCCATCCGGTGATACTACATAAAGTTTATAATCTATAGCATACTGGGCATTGTTAATTGATATAGATGTTGTTTCTCCTAAATTAATATTGGCACTATCGGACATCAAATTGTAACTGATTTTGTCACGTTGGCCATTTATTTTGTATATGGTGAAATTCTGTGCGCCTGAACTATTATTTGACCACATTTGTATATTGGTTCCATCTTTATAGCTATTATAAAGCAAATCCATATTTCTTGACGAACATGCAGATTTCATATATGATGAACCGTCTTCTCTTTTTAAAATATACCATTTCTGTGCCATAGATGAATTGTAATCGTAACACTTAACATTTGCCCCATCTTTGTCTTCTGCCATATCTACATCTAATGGTTTTCCATTTAACTTTGAATATACAGTGTAATATCCTGTATTACTATTTCTCAAAAAATGCCAAAGTGTTCTATTGTAATTGTCTTTTCTTTCTGTACCTAAAACTACATTCCCACTATCTTCCTGTAAAATTGGCTTTCCACAGTCTGAACTTAAAATCAATGCCCAAAAATCATCGCCATGATTGAGAATTTCTCCACATTTATCAATATAAAACTTCTGGGCTTCAGAATCATTTCGTGTATACAATTGTATATTACTGCCATCAGAAGTATTACCAGCCTTAATGTCCATTACTCTTGTAGATGAACATGCTGACCTTATATAATATGTTCCGTCACTTCTTTGGTATATAAACCAATTTTGAGCTGTAGTGTCATAACTTCCTAAGATTTTTATATTACTACCATCCTCATCTGCTGCTCTGTCTAAATCAATTGCCTCATTTGTAACTGAACTGATGATTTTATATGAGCCATCACCATTTCTGTTAAATTTCCATATCTGTGTAGCAATTTTTTCGTTGCCATGGGAATCTAACATTACATTCCCTGCAGTACCTGTTAATAATTTACCACTAGTACAATTCTTAATTCTTGCCGAAAAACTATTTCCCAAATTCACTAATGTACCTTGGGCTAATGTTGGAGTGGTAGACGTTCCGTTATAATTTGGTCTAACATAGATTCTTTTTATTCCATTACTATGTCTATATCCCAAATCACCATTATGAGAATATGAGTTTCCACGTTCTACCTTTGACACACCATTACTCCATCTATTTCCTTCTATTGAATATACAGAATTTTCCATAATTCCAACATGACACCATCTTCCAGAAGTAGAACTACAATTAGTACAATAGAAAAATACAATATCACCCTTTTGAGGTGTTGTTACTTCTTTACATCCGTTTTTTATCATCCCTTGATACATATAATAGCAACTAGAACTACTTGCTATGCTGGTAACTCCAGCAGTTTGAGCACACCACGTAACAAAATCTGCACACCATGCTCCTTTGTTTCCACCATAATATTTACTATAATTTGTACTTCCAAGTTCCCCTCTTGCTATATCAACAATACTATCCGCTGTATTATCAGCATGTACTGTATTAGTTTTCACTATGCTGAAACAAAATATCATACTTACTATTAAACATATTGCAACCATTGTGTTAAATCTTCTCATTAGTAATTCCTCCCGTTTTTATCTATAATTCCATGACTACAGTTTTACATATTGAAACTGTAGTCATAAAATTATTAATATGCTACTTTGTCTTTTTATTCTTTACATTTGACCATCTTGAATAAACTGTCTTCATCTTCAATATCTTGTAACTTCTTACTCTGACATAATATTTCTTTTTACTTTTCAGATTTCTTATAGTTCCAACCATTTTCGTTTTACCCTTTACTACAAGTTTTTTCGCTTTTTTGAAAGATTTATTAGTTGAATATTGTATCTGATAGCCTGTAATTCCAACCACTTTGTTCCATTTAACTTTAAGAGATTTCTTTTTACTTACAACACTTTTAATCTTTGGTGCCTTCAATTTAATCTTGAAATTTTTTCTACTGTTATCTTTTTTTTCACTATCTGATGGTTGATCAGTAGTTTTCTGCAATGAATCCGTATAATTATCTATAAAACAATCTCCACATATTTTACATAGATGAATTGTAAAGCCTCTTTCTGTTAATGTTGGTCTAATTACATTTTCTGTATATGCATGTCCTGTGGCTGGTATTATTGAATCATACTCATCTCCACATTCACTACACTTATACTGCATTACTCCATTGTCTATACACGATGCCTGTGTTTTTATTGTAGAAACATATGTATGCTCTTTCTTTGCAATTGATTGCGTATAACTATTTTCACAAAATTCACATACATACTCTCTAATCCCCTCACTAGTACATGTTGCCTCTTTTGTAATGTTACTCTTATAATTATGTGCAAGTTTTTCTATTTCCCTGTCCTTATATGAAAATCCACATTCTCTACATTTATGTAATGTATAACCATTATTGTCACATGTTGGTGCTACTATTGTATCTTCATAATTATGTCCTTTTGCAGGTATAATAGTTGTTTTTTTATCATTACATTCTGAGCAAATATTCGTTATTAGGCCATCTGATGTACAATCTGCATCTTTAGTAATCTCACTGACATAGTTATGTCCTTTTTCATTTACATATTTATCCTTATAATTTTCTCCACATATAGAACAAGTATGCAATGTATACCCTTTTTCAGTACATGTAGGTGCAATTATTAACTCCACATATTTATGACCCAATGCTGAAACTTCATCTGTATATTCACTTCCACAATCTGAACACTTGTATTTTTTATATCCGTCCGCTGTACAACTTGGATTCTTTTCATCAATTAAAATATAACTATGTTCTACCTTGTCAGTAAAGTCGCTCTTATAACTATAATTACATACTGTGCATTGATGTAATGTATATCCTTTTTCATCTTCTGTTGGATTAATCACTGTGTCCTTGTACTTATGTCCCAAAGCTTCTATAGATTCTACATACTCATCACCACACAATGAACATGTGTAAGTTTTTATACCACTTTTATCACAAGTAGGTTCTTTGGTCATTTTAGATACATATTTGTGACTGCAACCAATTTCAAATGTCACCGTCTTAGTCTCTTTGCTAAATGCAGAATTTACACAAACAACCTTTGCCGTATAAACTCCTTTTCCTAACTTCGATGCATTAACTGACAATTTATGTCCTGTAAAACTTTCATTTACAACTTCGGTTCCTTTATCATCATAAATTCTTGCAATATAATAATCTGGTCCACCATCTGCAGATGCTAATATTTCAATATCATCATTTAATTCATATTTTTCCTTAGATATTGAAATTTCCGGATTTTTTAATTCATTATCTATTGCAAATTCTACCCTTGCAGTATCATATCCACCTGAGTTATTCCAAACTGAAAAGTATGCATTATATTTTCCTTTACCTAACTTTGATGCCGATATTTTGTATACTCCATTGTTAGCATTTTCTGTTATAACACGTCCAACACCTTCTTTATCAATTCCGACCAACTGATTTTTGCTACAATATGCTAATACAGATATTTCCACTTCGTCGTCCATTGTATAACTAGTTTTGGAAGTTGAAACAATAGCCCCCGCTTTTGGAGAATCTACAATTTCAAAGGAAACTCTCTTTGTATCTATTCCACCTGAACCATTATATACTGAAAAATATGCGGAATATGTTCCTACACCTAATTTAGATGCTGCAATATTAAATGTTGAATCCGTAGATTCCGTTACTACTCTTCCGACACCTTCCTTGTCAATTCCGATTACCTGCCCTTTTGCGCAAATACTATCCACGCTGATGCTTACTGTATCTGATAAGTCGTACCACCAATTAGAAGCATGAACGTCGGTATAAGTTGCCGCACCGACTAGTGGAATTTCAATCCATTCGGTCTGAACTCCACCAGCTGAATTTGTCATAATCATACATGCCCAATACGTTCCAACATCAAATCTATTCGCTGGGAAACTAAAAGAGTCACCACTAATATCTTCATCTATCAGTCGTAATCCCCATGCATCGTCTACAACCACATGATATTTTGTTGCACCTCTTGCATTTCCATACAATGTAACTGTGTCCGTTCTATCGAACCATGCTTGATTTTTTGATATTGATGGATTAGTTGGGGCTGTAGTTGCTTTAAAATTGGGTCTGATAACTCCCCAATATCCACCACGTACACTATTATATTTTCCTGCTATTTTTCTAACATACTGTCCACCAAAGTTTTGGTGATATGTAATATTATCTGACTCATAAATGGCAACATGTCCATATGTTCCTGTTGTATAAACAAGTATGTCTCCTTTTTGTGGACTTGCTCCTTGGATTCTACTCCAACCGTCTGGTAATCTGTTTGTTGCATAATCTTTTCCGTTCCCCGAAGCTCTAGACACTCCTAAATACTGGTAATATGCCATTATTAAATCCACACACTGTGCACCATAATATCCATCCACATCGATAGCTTTACCAACTTGTGACTGTACCCACGCAATTGCTTGGTCTGCTGTGAAATTTGTTGCATAAACTTTGTTCTCTGATACTATTTCTATAGACACAATAAGTGTCAATATTAGCATATAGCACACAGTTTTTTCTAATATACTTTTTACATTTTTTATCATATAAGTACTCCTTACTATTTTTTATTTGCTTCTCGTTCAAATTCATCCAACGGTGAATAATCATCATAGTCATAATATTTTCTATAATTAGTATCTCTGCCTTCATATTTATCAATGTCATCTGAAGACACCTCTTTAATCTCCAACTTATCACCATTTATAATTAATTCTTTGACTATCATCTGTGTGTCCTCACTTACAGCTACTTCGTATGTATATAGATTATGCTCCATATCATCAGGTAATCCTTTGTAAGCAAAATCATCAGATGCTACCAGTCCTGTGTGAATACTTTCAAAATTTCCCAAACTCTTTACTTTACCATCTCTGATTCCAAAAACTTCTATTCTTCTGTCCCCTTCACAAGTTCCATCTTCTACCAGAATTTCAGGAGTTCCATCATTTTCAAAATCATATACATAATATCTGCAGTAATTATCATTAATATCTACACCATTTCTTGTGCTTTCACATTCTTTCAGGAACTCTTCGTACAATTCCTTATAATTACTTTCCTCCTGATATTGTGTTCCTTCTGATAAATTTCCTTCATCATCAAACTTGTCCGGCAAATGCATAAATATGTAATTTAAACTATTCTCATAAGATGCAATTTTTATAACTCCCCATTTTTGAGTCTTTTTATCCTTTACCCATGCCAAGCCATTTTGTACCGGTTTTGTTTCTTCAAAATCACCACTTATAAAAAGTTTCTTTCCCTCTCTTGTGTAATATCCACATCCCTCATCAGTTTTTACTGCTACTAGATTTCCCGAAAAACCTGTTACAGGATTTCCTGTATCCGGATAAGAATATGCCGGCATATCAAAAAATATACAATCTGTTATTTCATAGTTATTTTCATCGAAATAACCCCATTTTCCATTCTTTTTAGCTGCAAATAAGTAATCATGAAATCCAATAGTTTGATCAAAGTCTTTCATCTGTTTAAATTGATAACCTGCCCATTCCGATCCATGCTCGTCTATTATTTTCACTTCTTTACCGTCATTATTTACAGTTATGCTGTTGTAATCCTTGTCCGTTATGTAGGCAACTCCACATTCGCATAAACGATATGCATCGCCTTTACATTCCACCAAAACATCACCATTATAATCAACAATTCCATATTTGCCGTTTCTTTCAATAATAGCTAGATCTGACTTTTGATACTTATATTCTCCCAGATTATATTTGCCCATTTGGTCATCTGCCACCCAGATTTCATCTGCTTCAATTGTAGGCTTTACTATCCATGTATATTTAGAATTTTTGCTATCCTGTTTATTTGTATCTGTCTGTTTTGTTGATGTATTACACCCTGACAGAAATATGCAGGTAGCCATTATTAAAGTTAAAATTTTCTTTCTCATAGCCTCTCTCCATTTTTTGTTAAATTCAATTTCTGTTATTCAACTACTTTCGCTTTCTTAGCCAAATATTTTTTTAATCCAACAATCAAAATAACCAAAGCTAAATAAACAATTATTGATATAATCGCTGTAAATCCAATTAGGAATCCAAATAGAAATTGCCATGAATATACAGCAATTCCCATTTTTACACCAAGTTTCATAATCGAAACAACTAGTGTAACTAATAGTATTCCATACATAATCAGTTCTGAACTTATAAATGGTATTCTGACCACATCCATCATTAATGCTGAACAAATGGAAATTGGTATAGCATATTCATAATGGAATAATCTTACTTTTCCATTTGCATCTGGATTTTTTTTAATCACTATCGCGCCAAACATCAATAATCCAAAGAGTGCTAATGTTACAATTACAACATATACTTCCGTTGTAGTTGTATATGACTTAGAGCCAAAACCTCCCTCTAGAACTCCTGAAGCTAATCTCCAATTTATTAATTTACACATTCTTTTTTCTCCTTTTCACTTTCATGAAAATAAATATTAACAAACCTATAAACACAACCGTACCAGCTGCCACAACATAGTAGATGACTTTGCTCTGTTTTACTTCTTTTCCTACACCATTAAAAGTTGCACTTAATACTTTCTCATATTTGCCATCTCCATCTTCATCAATATTAAGTATGCTTTCATCAGCACGCTTTGCAACTGTATCTATCTTTGTTTTTCTGGTTATGGAAATGTTCTCAAACTTTCTTAAATCATTATAATTTCCTTTTTCATCCATAAATCCTATTGTGTAGTTCATTTTTCCAGAACCGGTTCCTTCAATTTCCACATCATAGTCTTCCCCTTCTTTTAGTCTTAAGACCTTTACTTTGTTATCTTCAGATTGGTTATTAGTGTGGTCTATACTACTATCATCCAGCCCAAATATACTATCACTTTGTGAGTCAGTTTGCTCATTACTCGTTTCTTCCTGTTGCTGGTTATCTGTATTTTCTTCTATTGTCAATGTTCCAAAATCAGTTCTTCCATTAAATTTCCCTTCTTTAGAATTTAATGTTTGACCATTATGTTTTACTGACACTTCAACAGGGCATGCAATACGCACATAAATGTATTTTTGTCCGTTTATCTGATCAGCCATATCATTAAAAAAGAAGACTAAATCATCTGCACTTGCCACTTCGTAATGACAACCATCACTAGCAATTTTTTCCATTAACAATTGTGCTTCTGATTTGTTAGTGCTTAAATTTTCAAAAAATCCTAATGTATAAATTAAGGTACCTTCCTTTTTAAGTTCGTTGGCATATTCAATTAGTTCCTCTCCTTGTTTTCCCTCATTTGGCTCTCCATCGCTCATTAAAACAATTATCTTTTTTTCTGCACTTCCATCTTTTAGCATATTATATGCTTCTGACAAACCTTCTTCTATATTTGTCCCAC
>URQO01000051.1 GCA_900550135.1 uncultured Eubacterium sp. | reverse complement strand
ATGCTTGCATCAGTGTCTAAGGATGGGAAAAAAAATGCAACTGTGGATTTAGTATTACTTGACAACAAAAATGTTGTATTTGATGAATATAATGAAGGAGTGAGCCGTGTTTGCATAAGTGGTAATAACTCCAGTGCATATTATGGCGATGTATATGAAAATAATAAGGAAATGAAAGATGGGAAAATACATTATATGGACATTCCTATATGGCAGCCAGATATAACAAGCTATGCAAATAGGAGTTATGATTCATTGTGTAGTGCTGTGAATGGGGACGAAAAGGTTAGTATATCAATGATAGTTTATCCGGATGGCGTATTTGTCGATATGACAGAAGAAATGAAAAATTTAATGAATGAGGCAATAGGCTATATCAATGATTTAAAAGGATATTATACAGAATAAAACGAGGAGAAAACAACATGATAAAAAATAAACTTCCTATAATAATTTCCACTGTAATAATTATTGCATTAATTATTACTTCAGGAATTATAATAGTCAATACAAATAACAAACTTGAAACTGCCAATCAGAAATATTCTGATTCGAAAAAGCAGGTTGAAAGTTACAAAAATACTGTTGCTGAAAAAGAAAGTGAGTTAAAGCAACTTAACAGTAAAAACGAAAGCAGTAGTGATGAAATTAAAAATTATAAAAGTAAACTTGCAGGAAAAAATAAAGAAATCAAGCAGTTAAAAGATAAGGTTAGTAAACTAAATAAGGAACTGGGTAAGAAAAAAGAGCAGGAAAGCAAGGTGGCTACAGTTGGTGAATATGCAAGTGGAAGCATTTCATTAGTTGTAAAATCAGCTGAAGTCAACAAAATCTCATTTGATTATCAAATGACATATGATTCTGATTATGTTGCCGGATTTAGTCAGGAGAATGTAAGTCTGTCGGGAGGAAAAGGTTCATTTACATATGACAACATAGATGAAAAAGGAAATGGAACTATAGAAGTGGTAGACTCAAAGACAATTCGTTTTTACGTAAATTGTACATATAATGAAACTCCACGTGGTTACAGTTCAGCTTGTGATTCAGTAGTTTTGCATTTAAATTAATCAACAAAATTGGTACACCCTCTTTGTGGAATAGTCCGCAGGGAGGGAAATTTGTTTTATAGCTTAAAACCATATTTTTTTTCTTACCACTTCATTCCACCCAAAATGAATGTTATAATAAAAAAGAATTGTCGGATCGGAAATCAAAGTAAAACAGAAATAATAAAAAGAGACACAAAGGAGGAAAAGTATGAACCACAACAAAAGTAACAAGGTACTTATCACAATATTGATTATTATGGCTGTTATAGCAGCAGTTTTGCTTGCTGCCGTAGTTGGTTATATTGTGGGATTTAATAATGGTAAAAAAATAAGATATAACGATGACGTTTCGAAAACTACGACCATTGAGACAAAGAATCAGGAAACAACAACAGAAGAAACTACATTAGCCCAGACCACAAAAGAACAGAAAGTTGATGTGTCTTCAATAAAAGTTGGAAAGCATACCAGCGACAATCAAAGTGAGGATTCTGTATATGCCGATGGTGGAAATATTTTGAATATCATATCAATAAAAGGAAGAAAGGTTTCTTTTGAATATTTGAGTATTTCAGCAGCACCAAGCAATCGCATAGCAAGAGTGAAAGTGTCAAATGCTACATTTGATGAAAAAGGCAGGGCAGAGTTTAGCTTTGATGATGACGGATGGGAAAACCGTGGAACAGGCATGCTTTACATAAACAAAAATAAAACCCTTCAGGTTAACATATCGATTGCAGGTCAAAATAGTCAGGCTATGTGGAATGTAGCAGGAAGCAATCCACTTTCATATATAGAAAATTAGATGATTCAACTTGACTTATACATAGGAAAGTAAGTGAATCCGACTTTGCTTTCATATATAGGTATAGTTAAAAAGACACATTCATAAAAAGCAAATTTAAAATTATATGAATATCCAATAGTAGTATTGGAAATTGGAGAAATTATGGAATTAAAACAATGTCCAAATTGCAAAAAGGACCTTCCCGTTGAGGCAAGATTTTGCCCCTATTGTATGACAAAATTAATACAGGAAAAGGGAACAGTTCATATTGCAAAAAGTGACAGAAAAAGAAAGCGTTTATTTGCAGTAATACTTACAATAATTGTATTGGTAATAGTTGCTGTAGCCGCATTACTTACATTAAAATTTATAATTTTTAAAGACAACGCTGCAAAAATAAACAACATAGCAAATAGTACAAAAATAAACAGCACGCAAACAAATAAAGAAAAAAACAACACCACAAAAGCAGATGAAACTAATACAACAAACAGTTCTGCAACCAAAGATAACCCAGAAGAATATTCAAACTATCTTGGTACCTGGTATAGTATTTATGTTATGAATATAGAAAAACAAGGTGGCGAAAAAATTGAAATCTGCAAAGTACAGGGTGATACCATTACATTTTGTATTGGGAAAATGGCAAAAAATTATAGCAAGGTGGCAACAGTAGATTTTATTCAGGCAAAGCTAATTAATAATCAGGCAAGTTTTAGTTACGATGATGATGGTTATGGAAATGCAGGGCAGGGTGTGATTACCCTTAAGGATAACAAGATTCATGCCACCGTAAAAGTAAACAATCCTGAAAGTGCTACCAATTGGGATATGGTAATGGACACGGATTTTTATCTGAAAAATAAAATAGACGAAAAAAAGCAACGTGACATAAAAGGGATGACCGGAAAAGTTTTTGAAGAGATAAAGGGAAAGTTTGGACAACTGACTAAAAAGGAAGTTGGTGCAAGTTTTACAGAGTATCAATTTGAAAAAAGTGTTTATGTAAGGACGGTCAATGACCCAACAAATAATCAGCCAACAGTAATAAACATTAAAGTTTTTTATGATTGGCTACCTGACAATCTAAACGTAGGATACAGGGGAATTAGTAGCAAAATCAAGAAATCAGAAGTGGAACAAAAATTGTCAGATTATTGGATTGTAGATAAATCAGACTATACACAAACATTTCAAAATCAGGAAACTTTTGACAACGTTAAGATTTATTATGACAACAACGGGTATGTGGAGCAAATTGATTATAGTTAATATAATTAAATATAAAACCAGTTACTGTTAATAAAACAATAATGTAAAGGTTTACTATTATTAATAAAATAAATTTTTCAATATTTAAACAGATTATAATTAATCTAGGTCATAAGATTTTTAACGATATTAGTAAGAAAATTAACCGGCTATTGTGTTATAATATTAATAACAAAAGAGGAACGGACATAACAATTTAGAACCTACACTGCTACAAGTGAATATTAAAAGGCAAGGGCGTCAGTTAATATTTGATGTACAGTTTATAATTGTCATTCTACTATTTATAGTAGGGTGGCAATTTTTTTGCCATAAAACAAAAAGAAAGTACAAAGATTAAAAAAACGAAGCAGTTATGTGGGATAAAACAATCCTGAAAAGTTAGATATAAAGATTTAATTTTTTTGAGCCACCTCAGAACATATCTTCCCCATATGAATCATATATTTTACTAAGAGGATTGAGCATGAAAAAAAGAAGAAATCTTATAATAACCATTATCATTGTGCCTATTGTGGTAACAATTTTATTTAATATATCAAAAGGGAAAAAAACACCGGAATATGTTAGCGGTAAAAATGTAATTATTGAAAACAAAAGGTCAAAGGAAACTATTGATGTAGAGAAATTTATTCCGTATGTATTGATGGCACAGATGGATGAAAGTAGTCCAAAGGAATTGTTAAAGGCACAGGCTACGGTTGTTCGCACATATATTTATCAGAAAATGGGAAACAGTAACAGCATCGGTGCAGTGGAATTAGGACTGCCCTTTTGCACCAAAAATCAGTTGAAGAAACGTTGGTTTGAGGAGTATAGATTAAAAGATGCAGGAACAGCCAAGGGTTTTTTTTACAACTTAACAGGAATGGGCTCAGAAAGTGTGTATGAAAATCAAATGAGCAGGCTGTCGGACATAGTTTCAAAAACAAGAGGAAAAGTGCTTAAATACAAAGGAAAAATTGTACTTCCTTTGTTTCATCAAACAAGCAATGGAAATACAAGGGATGGAAATAAAAATCTGGGGGAAGACTATAGTTACCTAAAAAGTGTAAAATGCGAAAGCGATATTAGTGAAAGCGGCTATCTGGGAATAAAGTATTATTCCATAAATGAGTTTTTAAAGAAACTTGAAAAGTATGGAATTATAGTATATGAAAATAAAAAAGAACAGTTTAATGAAAAAGAACAAGATATAGACCAGTTGCTTAATATAATGGATACCACCAATAAAGATAAAATGGGATATTTAATTACCATAAAAATCGGTGATACAAAAATCAGTGGAGATATGTTTAGAAAAGCCTTTGGTTTGAATTCTTTATGTATTGACATTGATAAATATGAAAAAGGTTTGAGGATTACAACCAAAGGTCAGGGACATGGTTTTGGAATGAGTTTATCATACGCAAAGAAAATGGCTGAAAACGGAAAAGACTGGCATGAAATTCTAAAAACGTTTTACCAATGCAGTATCGTAGATTACTAGATATGAAACTGATATAGCAGATTATCAGGGCAAAAAACAGATACCAGATTAAAATTACCATTATTATATTGTAGAACGGCACTAGAAAGTTGATTGGCAAAAAAGAAAAATTTTTATAAAGTGTATAAATCTGTAATCTTGTGGTCATACTATCAATGAGGTGATAAGTATGGATAAGAAATTTATAGCAGCAGTGATTGTTTGCGTAGTAGCATTAACTGCCGTTGCCGCAGGAACATATTATATTGGGCAAAAGGGGCAGGAAAATGTGGTTAATTTAAAGGAGGCAGACAATGACACTGCAACGACAGCAGAAAATATTGCAGCAGCACAGGATAAAGTAGAAGAAACAACTCCTATGGATAGGGTTGCTGATGATCAGGAATACAAAGGAAGCGAAACAGGGGAAACAGAAGTGGTAGGAGCAAACAACCAGGTGGTTGAGGCAAACACAGAGTCAAATGCCAAAGGTGATGACTATATGTATGGTTTGTCATCAGAGGCAGCAGCTCAGATTAAAGCATTAAAATTTAATAAAAACAGCCAGCTTTTATGGCCGGTTCAGGGTAGCATTATTATGCCTTATGACATGGACAGCACAGTTTACTATTCAACATTGGATCAATACAGAACCAATCCGGGGCTTGTTATCCAAAGTCAGAAGGGCACGGCAATAAAAGCAGCGGCTGATGGGGTAATCACTACATTAAGTGAGGATGATGAACTTGGAATATGCATTAATCAGGCTATTGGAAACGGATATATTGCAACTTACGGACAGATTGTAAATCCGGAAGTGGCAGCAGGGGATTTTGTAGAGGCAGGACAGATTATTGCCTATGTAAATGAACCAACAAGATATTATACAAAAGAAGGTGACAACGTTTACTTTGCAATTGCAAAGGACGGCAAACCTATTGATCCACTTAACTTTATAGACTACGAAGACTAACAAAATAGTGGCATAAATTGGCTATACTTTAACAATTTGCGCCAATGGACATATTAACGAAAGCGCGCTCCCGCTGCCAAACGCTGGTAGCGGTCCTATCAAGCTAGCTACGCTACCTTAATGGACCGACCGCGTTAGAGCACTTTCTATTAATTATGTCCATTGGTGCAAATTTTTTTATAGCCAAAATAGATATTGATAAGTTTTTGTAAGTGATATAAAGATATTTGTAAGGTGTACATTTTTCCACTATTTTGTTGCGTCTGACAGATAAAAAAGTTAAAATAGATAATAGATTTTGAAGTAGATATAGTGGAAAATAGCGTATAGATTTTGTTTGTCCACGATGAAAGAACGGATTAGAATTTTGTATAGAAGCATTAGGCTTTAAAATTTAGTATGGCAAAATAAAGTGAATATGAAATAGTTTTATAGTATAAAATTACAAAGGAGAAGGAAATGGGAAAATACATAATGGCATTAGATCAGGGAACTACAAGTTCCCGTACAATTTTGTTTGACAAAAGCGGGAAGATTATATGTCAGGCAAACAAAGAATTTGAACAGATATTTCAGGAGGCAGGCTGGGTAGAACACAACCCTGAGGAAATATGGCTGACACAACTTCTGACTATGCAGGAGGTTATGACACAGGAAAAAATTGATGGAAAAGACATTGAAGCTATAGGCATTACCAATCAAAGAGAAACAACGGTAGTGTGGGACAAGGATACTGGAAAGCCTATTTATAATGCAATCGTGTGGCAGTGTAGAAGAACGGCAGAGATTGTAGATGACTTGGTATCACGTGGCCTTAGAGAAAAAATCAGAGAGAAAACAGGACTTGTTCCCGATACATATTTTTCAGGTACGAAAATAAAATGGATTCTTGAAAATGTGGAAGGTGCAAAAGAAAAGGCAAAAGCGGGACAACTGTTGTTTGGTACAATTGATTCCTGGCTTATGTGGAAATTAAGTGGCGGTGTAATACATGCAACTGATTATACCAATGCTAGCCGAACCATGATTTACAATATTAACGAACTTAAATGGGATCAGGAGTTACTTGATATTTTGGATATTCCAAAGTCAATGCTACCAACAGTTTTGCCATCCAGTGGAATTTTCGGTTATACAGAGACAGATTTGCTAGGGGCGAAGATTCCAATTAGTGGTGTGGCAGGAGACCAGCAGGCGGCATTGTTTGGACAGTGTTGTTTTAACAAAGGTGATGTAAAAAATACATATGGCACAGGATGCTTCTTACTGATGAATACAGGAAATAGCCCGGTTATGTCAAAAAATGGTCTAATCACTACAATTGCAGCATCAACAGACAAGGTAGAATATGCATTAGAAGGCAGTGTGTTTGTGGCAGGAGCAGCCATTCAATGGCTTCGTGACCAGATGAAACTGGTGGACAGCGCACCGGAAAGTGAAGAGATTGCTTCAAAAGTAAAAGATACAAATGGTGTGTATATAGTTCCGGCATTTACAGGAATGGGCGCACCTTACTGGAAGCAAAATGCCAGAGGCATGGTAGTAGGTCTTACGAGAGGTACCAGCAGGGAGCATTTTGTTAGGGCTACTCTTGAATCTTTGGCATACCAGACATACGATGTGCTAAAAGCAATGGAGCAGGATTTGGGAGAAGAAATCAGTTCCATAAAGGTAGACGGTGGAGCCAGTGCCAACAATCTGCTTATGCAGTTTCAGGCTGACATTACAGGAAAGGTTGTAAAACGTCCGGCAGTTATTGAAACAACAGGTCTTGGAGCAGCATATCTGGCAGGACTTGCCACAGGATATTGGAAAGACAAAGAAGATATTGTAAACAATATGCACATAGATAAAGAATTTAATGTAACCATGTCAGATGAAATGATACAGGAAAAACTGGCAGGTTGGAAAAAGGCTGTTAAGTGCGCAATTCTTTATAGTGAAGATTGATAATTTCTTCATAAAAAATTATTTTTCTTATAAAAAAGATAACTGATTTTGTATAAAAAAATCACATAAACTTAAAAGATAAAAATAAAAACTTTTTTGTATACTGGTGAATGTGCAATCTGGTCTTATAAAAACTATATAAATTGGCTATATCAATAATACCATATACTGATATAATGATTTACAGTTAAACAATTCATACTATAAATATATGAATTAAGTGGTTTGTTTGTTGCACGCCGGCAATTTGAATGCAACAAAATCAAACCGAATAACTGAAAGTGATTATAAGATGGAGGATTATTATGAATAATAAAGCAGTAAACAGAATAGTATTAAGCGCATTGTTTGCAGCATTGGCTTACGTTGCAACATCAATTATACGTATCCCTACATTTACAGGATATGTAAACATCGGAGACACAATCGTATTACTTAGTGCATGGCTTATCGGCGGTGTGTATGGAGCATTGGCAGCAGGTATTGGTTCAGCATTGGCTGATCTTTTGGCATCATATACAACATATGTGCCTGGTACATTTATTATTAAGTTTTTGATGGCATTGGTTGCTTTTGTTATTTTCAAGGCAATTAAGAAAACAAAAATCAATTCATTTGTAGGTTATCTTCTTAGTGGAATAGTTGCAGAACTTATTATGGTATTTGGATATTTTGTATACGAGGCAGTTGCACTTGGTCAGGGACTTGGTGCTGCGCCATCAATTATTTCAAACTTTGGACAGGCTGGTACATGTTTAGTTTTAGGTTTGGTAGTTGTTGAAATTTTGGAAACTTCAAAAGCAACAGCATTAATCAGAAGATATATATAGAATTTGAATATTTGTCGTATTTGTATTAAGATATAAGTCAGAAATAAATATAATTGGAGGCATTTATGTATTCAGAATTAACAAAACAGGCAGAGGACATTACAAGAGAAGTAATAGAAAAGGCAGGACTTGTTAAAGGACAGATTTTTGTGGTTGGTTGTTCTTCCAGTGAAGTGTGTGGCGACAAAATTGGCACAAACTCAAATTTGGAAGTTGCACAGGCAGTATTCAAAGGCATTTATGACGTGTTGCAGGAAAAAGGAATTTATCTGGCAGCACAGTGCTGTGAACACCTAAACCGTGCAATTATTGTGGAAAGAGAAGCTGTACCATTTTCTGATATAGTGAATGTTGTACCACAGCCAAAGGCAGGTGGTTCTTTTGGAACTACAGCATACAAAACATTTAAACAGCCGGTGGCAGTGGAAGAAATCAAGGCTGACGCAGGCATTGATATTGGTGGAACGTTGATTGGTATGCATCTGAAAAAAGTTGCGGTACCGTTAAAATTGGACCATCACACAATTGGTCAGGCAAATGTACTTGGAGCCAGAGTCAGACCTAAGTTTATCGGTGGCGAAAGAGCCGTATATGATGAGAATTTAATGTAATATATCGCTCAAACAGTCTTTTAGATAAAAGAAGAAAAATCTTAATTTTAATATTATAGTATCAAGAAGATATACCATTGTATAGCCACAAAGGTATATCTTTTTTTGTGAAAATATTGTATAATTATCACATAATATTTTAATGAAGAAGGAGAAAATTTATGGAACAGAAAAAATTAAAAATTACACCATCTATTATCGTATTTTTATTAATGGGAATTTTACCTGTATTTCAGATAATGGTTTCAGGAGTGTTATTTGGGTTTGAATATTATGATATGCCATCAATATGGATGTTTATACGTATGATTGCATTTATAGCAATAGCAATTATTTTATTTTTAAACTTGAACAAAATATATTTAGCTATACCTGTTGGAGTGATAGCTATTGTTCATTTTGCGACCCTAGTTAGTGATGGCGCATTATCATTGGATTATGTATCATTTGCAGGATTAATTTATTTTTTTGTGAAAATATTATATTTATTATCATATGTGATAATGATTGCTTTTATAGTATTATACAGCAACAATAGTATTAAAAATCCAAAAATATGGAAGGCTATATGGTGGGCTCCAGGAGTAATAACTCTGTTTTTGGGAACTCTAGTGATATCATATGTATATATGAACTCTTATGATATAACAGGAATCGCATTTATTATACTGGCATATGATATTGTATTTGATAATAAGTCAGATATAGTAATTCCAACACATGAAAATACAGAAAATGTTGCAAATCAACAACCTGCAAACCAGCAGCCAAGTAATGTAAATGAACAGCCTGCAAATCAGCAACCAAGTAATGCAAACCAGCAGCCTGTTGCACCGGAAACTGATTTTAAAACAGAATTAAAAAAATATCAGGATATGCTTGTAGCAGGGCAGATTACTTCGGAACAATATGAAGAAAAGAGAAAAGAGTTATTGTCAAATAAATAAAAAAGGAGATCAAATGATACTGGTATTAATTATTATATTTGCCATAGTTGTAGCAAATGTATTTTTAGCAGGGAAAATGGCTGAAGTTGCAATAATGAAAGGGTATGGAGACGAAATTCATGCGTGGGCATGGTGCTTTTGGCTAGGAATAATAGGATATATTTATGTATTAAGTTTGCCTGATAAAGTTGCAGAAGAACAAAATCAAAAAATAATTGAATTGTTGGAAATGCTTGTTGAAAAAAAAGAAGACAGATAATGATTTAAAAACATTAGTTTTAATCATATATGGCAGAAGCATAAATGAATATATAGTAAAAAACTGCGAAAAAGATTAATAACATCTTTTTTGCAGTTTTTTTGTGTGTTACAGATTGAAATTAAAAAAATTGAAAAAAGTACTGAATTTGACTTGACAAGTAAAAAGTTGAAAAATTTTTGCCAAAGCAATTGCAAAATGTTAGAATTAATATAATTTCATTTTAAGAAAAAATGTTAGTTAAAATCTTAAAAATGACCAATGCGTCAGATGAGGAGTTGCTTGAAATTGCAAAAAAACAAAATTAAATTTGTGTAACTATAAGAGATAATGGAGGTGTTGAAATATGTGTAAAGAAGAAATGATGGATGATTTAGAAGAATTTTATGAGGCGGCAGGTTTTGCAGATTTTCACGACGAAGTATTGAAAGATATGAATGAAGAGGAAATTGAGAAAATTCATAATGATGCGTACAAAACTATCAGTACAGAAAAGGATAATTAAAAATACAGACATTGAAGGAGAATAGTGAATGCGATCAAAAAATGTAGAAGGAATTGAAATGAATGATGCACTTAAAAAATTATATTTTAATGCATTAAATGTACCTAAAGATATGGCTCCCTGGGGAGGAATAATGTATGGTTTTAGAGTACGAAAAAGAGTGAAGCAGATAATATAAAGAGAAGGGATTCCAAGATATGCATGGTACTCAGATAACTGCTATTTAAATCTTTGCTATACAAAAAATAAAAAACTTGAACAGTTTGGTGTTTGGAAGTGGATAGAATCAGGAGAAATAGAAGATGATTCTCATTGGATTTAAAAGTTAAATGTCTTTTATTTTGGAGACTAAAAGAAAAATATTTTATTTAAAGAAGGAACTAATATGACAATAAAAGAATTAGCTATAGAATTACAGAAAGAATATAAAAATAGAGAAGACATAATTGATATTTGTACTGCCATTAGTTGTTACAAAGTGGGGAGCGAAACAGATGAAAGACTAGAATCATTGGCGACAAGTTTGGAAGAGCCGTTTAATTTTAGAGAATGTGCGTTTGAACTGGCGAACGAATTGGAAAGTCCGGAGAAGGAATGGTATAAAATATATTCTCTTATAGGTGAATTTTTTAGCGTGACCAAGAAATACAAAGAAGAATTTCACAAGCTTGCAAAAGTATATTTAAATGATGATAGGGTAGAAAATTTTAACAAGAACCGTATAAAAGGCTTGCTAATTGATGAATATTGTAGAAATTATGAATATGAAAACGCTGAGAATTTGGCGTCAGAACTGATAACGGAAGAAGAGATTTCCATACAGACTGCATTCATATTAGGTGATTTTTACATGAAAACACGACGATACGATTTGACTAGAAAAATTGTCACGGAAGCATTGAATACGGAAAAAGGAAAAAAGTATGAAGAAAAATTTCTCAAATTATTAGATGAAGCAGATGCACGTGAAAAAGGAAAAAAAGCCGGAGGAAAAACACCATATATGCCTAATAAAAGAGAGGCAAAAGAATTGTATGTGAAATTTATTAATGAACTGGGATTGGAACAAAGTATAATATTGTCTCTGAACTCAAAGGAATGCATTCCCAGAGCAGACTATCCACCTTTACATCTATACCAGGGACAGCCATTAAAGTCATTCGTTGCATTTGATTTAGAAACTACCGGATTTAGTGATAGGATAGATAGTATTACTGAAATTGGTGCTATAAAAGTAGTAGATGGTCAGATTGTGGAAACATCAGAATTTATTTTTCAGGAATTGGTTAAACCTATGTTTAATAGAAAAATACCACATAATGTAGAGCAACTTACAGGTATTACTAATGAAATGGTGTCTAATGCAAGAAACATACAGGAGATTTTTCCGGATTTTGCGCGATTTATTGGAGATAATGTGTTGATTGGCTATAATAATGCAAGCTTTGATAATAGAATGCTGATTCGTGCAGGAAGATATAGCCGTACAATAATATCAAATGAGTTTTTGGATATTAAGCCATTGGCAAAACAGAAATTAGCATTGGAAAATTATAAGCTGGGTACTGTGAGTGAAAGTATTGGAATAAAAAATCCACAGGCACATAGAGCTTTGGCAGATGCCATTACTACTGCAAAAGTGTATTTAAAGTTGTGTGAAGAATAAAAAAAGTTGAAAACTATCGAATAATTAGGAAAGTGGTTGATTAAGTACAATCAAAACCATATTAAATTGAAAAGGAGCATTGATATGAAAGAATTGTATTTAATTATGGAAGATTTACTGGCGACAGAGGATAATATAAAATCTTTGCTGTGCGTATTAGATTTATTGGAAAAAGGATACGAAGAACAGACAGAAAGCTCTTGTATTGTTAATGTTGTTGACTGTTATGTGGGCATGCTACAAACGCAGACACGAAATTCAATAAGTAAATTGGATAATTATATAGTAAAAAACAAAAATAATGCAATAATATAAAAATAAGCAGTAGTATTTAACATTTTAATACTACTGCTTATTTTTTAGGATATTCTGTTTTGATATTGCTTGCACCTGTAATGTAATCAAGAGAAACGTTATAGAATTTTGCAAGAATTAACAGATTGTCAATAGGTATTCTGGTCTTGCCACTTTCATAGTCTGAATATGTCCTTTGACCTATATGAAGTAAGTCTGCAATCTTTTGTTGTGTAAGAGAATTATCCTCTCTTATTTCCCTGATTCGTTCGTTATATTTCATGTGTAACACCTCTTGATGACATTATAATGAAAAGGTTGAAAAATATTGACAAATAGAGTTATAAACTCTAAAATGGTTGATAAATAAATAGCAAAAGAAAGGAAAAATTATGAAGCAAGGAAACAAATTATTAGCAATTATACTTACATTAATTTTATCAATATCAATGATACCAACAATAAGTGTAAATGCTTCAAAAAGAGTAGTAATAACATATTATAAAAAAAATGTAACTGTTTATGTTGGAGAAAAGAAATGCTTACCTATTGGTTGGACGGTTGTTAATGGCACAAAAGTAAAATGGAGATCATTAAATAAAAAGATAGCAACAGTTGATAAAAGTGGATTTGTAAAGGGAAAAAGGCCGGGGAAGGCTACAATTATACTTAAACTAGGAAAGAAAAAAATAAAATTTAAAATAAAAGTAAAATCTGTTTACTCAATTGGAAACAAGAATATTACAATTAATGGAAATCGAACAATATATATGAATTACTATAAAAATAATGAAGCAGATATAGATTGCTATTCGAGCAACAACAACATTGTTCAGGTTTCAGGTGTGGAGGTATATAAAAATAGAGTTTCAATATATTTATATACAATAAGAAGTGGAACTGTCTATTTATACATTACAAATGGTTTTAATAATGAAAAAATGAAAATAAAAATAACAAATGTAGATGATTTGGACTAGTATATTTTCGGAAAAAGGAGAAAGAATAGAATGAAGAAATTTAAGGGACCATTGCTGTTTGTAATAGTAATGGTGTTAATAGGTGCCGGAATAATGTTTGAAGTTGATATGGAACATAGAACCGGACTTTATGATGGAGATTATTCAAGTTACAGATGCACAGAATATAAATGTGGCAAACAGGCAGATGGAGGGGTTAGATATTATGATGGACAAATAGAAGAATATTATTGTAAGCAACATTTTGAAGAACATAAAGTAGCAGAAAGAAAATATGAAAATAAACAAAAATCAGGTGGTAAATATCATTATCAAGATAAAGATGGTAATTGGAATGAAATAGATATGAATGATTATCATCAAGATAGTAATGGAAATTGGTATTATCAAAAATAAAATAATTTTTGTAATGCCGAGGTGCTGAAGGGCAATGTCGGCGGCGATTTGCTTGAGGTTTCTCTGACGCTT
>URQO01000050.1 GCA_900550135.1 uncultured Eubacterium sp. | reverse complement strand
ATAAAAAAAGTACCGGAAGATAAATTGTTAGAAACATTAGAAAAGGAACTAAAAAACTGGAGGGATTAAATTGGCAGCTAAAAATTTTCTTGAAGTTTTTCCTAATCTAAATCTTAGTGATGAATTAAAAAGTATATTTGAAATAGTAGATGTTACCAGAATAGCTACTAATACCGAACATACAAAAATCAGAATCTATATAGAAAGCAGCAGACTTATTGAAAAGTCTGCTATTTTCAAAATAAGAGAAGAGTTAAAAAGAGGTTTAAGAACAGGGAAAAAAATAGAAATACAAATTGTTGAAAAATACAATCTTTCAAAACAGTATACAAGAGAAAATCTTTTTGAAATTTACAGGGAAAGTATCATATTAGAGTTAAATGAAATCAGTCCCATTATAGCTACTTTTTTCAAAAAAGCCCCAGTTAGATTTGACGAATCAGAAAATCTTGTTATTGATTTGGAATCAAGTATAGTATCAGAAGCCAGAATGAAGACACTAAAGGATACTATTGAAAACATATTTTCAAAGAGATTTAACATGCCTTTGGAAGTGAAAATATATAAAAGACAGATTGACGGAAACCGTTATGCAAAAAGAAATGCAAAACGTTTACAAAACGAGTTGGATGTATTGCTTAGCAAAGAACATGAAAAGGAAAAAGAAGAACCAAAGAAAGTGGAGAGAGTAAAACGTCCAAAGAAGGCTACATATTCGGACAATCCCGAGGTAGTTTACGGAAAAGATTTTAATTTTGATGCAGAAACAAAGTTATGTGATGTATTTGAGGGAACTGGAGCCTGTGTGATTAAAGGTCAGGTTATGACTATGGAAGACAGGGAAACAAGAACAGGCAAGTTTATTGTTACATTGGAAGTTACTGACTTTACAGATAGTATAGCCGTTAAAATCTTTTTAGGAGACGAAAATGCCAAAAAGGAATTTGCTTCAAATGTTAAGAAAGGCTCATTTATTAGAATAAAAGGTTTTGCCAAATTTGACACATATGACCGTCAGGTTGAAATGAGCAATGTTGAGGGTATAAAGCAGATTCAACCATTTTCTACTGAAAAAAGAAAAGATACGGCAGTTGAAAAGAGAGTGGAACTTCACTGTCATACAAAGATGAGTGATATGGACGGTGTAAGCGAATGCAAAGATATTGTAAGACGTGCATACGAGTGGGGGCATAGAGCTGTAGCAATTACAGACCACGGTGTAGTTCATGCTTTCCCTGATGCATGGCACGAATATTGTGATATAGAAAAGGAATGCAAAAAAGCAGGAAAAGAGTGCGACTTTAAGTTAATTTATGGCGTGGAGGCTTATCTTGTAGATGACTTAAAGGATATGATTGTCAATCCAAAGGGACAAAGTCTTGATGATACATATGTTGTATTTGATTTGGAAACAACCGGATTTAGTGCAAAAAGTGACAAAATCATTGAAATTGGAGCTGTAAAGGTTGAAAATGGAAAAATCATAGACAGATTCAGTACATTTGTTAATCCTGAAGTGCCTATTCCTTTTAGAATAGAGCAGCTGACAAGTATTAATGACAATATGGTTATTGATGCTCCAAAAATAGAAGAAGTATTGCCTAAGTTTATGGAGTTTTGCCAGGGGGCCGTTATGGTAGCTCACAATGCAGATTTCGATATGAGTTTTATTTCAGAAAATTGCCAGAGACAAAATCTCCCATGTGATTTTACAGTTGTTGATACAGTGGCAATGTCCAGATATTTGATTATAGGTCTTGGACGATACAAGTTGGACAGTGTGGCAAAGGCACTGGGAATTGTACTTGATCATCATCACAGAGCCGTAGATGATGCTGAGTGTACTGCACTTATTTTCCTTAAACTTTGCACAATGCTTAAAAACAAAGATATTACCAATTTGGATCAGGTCAATGCAGAAGGAAAACAGTCCAAGAACCTTATAAACAAACTTCCTGCTCATCATGCAATTATATTGATAAAAAATCTGACAGGAAGAGTTAATTTATACAAACTGATTTCAATTTCACATATTGAAACATTTGCAAACAGACGACCAAGAATTTTAAAAAGTGATTATTTAAAATATTGTGAAGGGCTGATGATAGGTAGTGCCTGCGAAGCCGGTGAGTTGTATCAGGCGATTCTTCATGGAAGACCACAACAGGAAATTGCAAGACTTGCAGAGTTTTATGATTACTTTGAAGTACAGCCATTGGGAAATAATGAGTTTATGTTAAAGACAGGAAATCCTGACATAGATAATAAAAAGAAATTTCTAGTGGATTCAAAAGAAGAACTGATGGATGTAAACAGAAAAATCATTGAGCTTGGTCGCAAGTTTAATAAAATGACTGTGGCTACATGCGATGTACATTTCCTTGACCCTGAAGATGAAATTTACAGAAGAATCATTCAATATGGAAATGGATTTAAAGATGCGGACAACCAGGCTCCTTTATACCTTCGAACAACTGACGAGATGTTAAAAGAGTTTGATTATTTAGATAGTGATGTGGCAGAGGAAATTGTTATTACAAATCCAAACAAAATTGCAGATATGATTGACAATATTTCTCCAATTCATCCTGACAAATGTCCACCTATTTTGGACAATTCAGAAGAAAATCTGAGAACTATATGTTACAACAAAGCTCATGAAATGTATGGTGAGGACTTACCAAAGATAGTAGAGGACAGACTGGAAGTAGAGCTTGATTCTATTATCGGGAACGGATATGCCGTTATGTACATTATGGCACAAAGACTTGTGTGGAAGTCCAATGAAGACGGATATCTGGTAGGCTCCAGAGGTTCTGTAGGTTCTTCATTTGCAGCTACTATGTCAGGTATTACAGAGGTAAATCCGTTGGCACCACATTACAGATGCGAACATTGTAAAAGTTCATTTTTTGAAGATGAATACAGAGCACCTGAAGGTACATCTATGGATGAAATTAAAAAACTTCAGGATATTATAAAAGAAGAAAGAGCAGAAGGTGGTTTAGGATTTGACCTTCCTGATGCAGTTTGTCCACATTGCGGAGAAAAATTAATAAAAGACGGCTTGGAAATACCTTTTGAAACATTCCTTGGTTTTGGTGGAACAAAAGAGCCGGATATTGACCTTAACTTCTCAGGTGAGTATCAGGCAAATGCTCATGCTTACACTGAGGTAATGTTTGGTAAGGGGCATACTTTTAGAGCGGGAACTTATGCCGGCGTGGCAGAAAAGACAGCTTTTGGTTATGTTAAAAACTACTTTGAGGACCATAACATTATAAAGCGTACAGCTGAAATTGACAGAATTGCAAGGGGCTGTACAGGTATTAGAAGAAGTACAGGTCAGCATCCCGGCGGTATTGTTATTGTGCCAAGAGATAAGGAAATATACGAATTTACTCCTATTCAAAAGCCGGCAAATGATATGACTGTTGATACTATTACCACTCACTTTGAATATCATGCTATTGATGCCAACCTGTTAAAACTTGATATATTGGGACATGATGATCCGACAATGATCAGAAGACTTGAAAAATTAACAAATACCAATGTTCAAAAAGATGTGCCTTTTGATGACAAAAAGGTAATGTCATTATTCTTAAGCCCTGAGGCACTTGGTATTACAAGCGATGACATTGGAGGATGCCCAACAGGCTCACTGGGACTTCCGGAACTTGGTACAGACTTTGTTATTCAGATGCTTGTTGATACAAAGCCTACAAAGATTGCTGATTTGGTACGACTGGCAGGATTATCCCATGGTACTGATGTGTGGCTTGGAAATGCACAGACTCTTATTCAGGAAGGCAAATGTACTATTTCATCGGCTATTTGTACAAGAGATGATATTATGGTGTATTTGATGGATAAGGGCATTGAACCACAGGTAAGTTTTGATATTATGGAACATGTAAGAAAAGGTAGAGGACTTCTTACATATAAGGATAAAGAGACCGGAGAGGAAAGACAGGAAGAAGATGTTATGCGTGAACACAACGTTCCAGAATGGTATATCTGGTCATGTAAGAAAATTAAATATATGTTCCCTAAGGCCCACGCGGCAGCTTATATTATGATGGCATTACGTGTGGCATGGTACAAGGTATATCATCCACTGGCATATTATGCAGCATACTTTGGTATCAGAGCAAAAGCATTTGACTATGAAACAATGTGTCAGGGCAAAGAAAAACTTGAGTATTTTATGGCCGATTTGAAACGTAAAAAGGAAAATCACGAGGCATCGAAGAAAGATGAAGACTCACTTGGTGATATGAAGATTGTACAGGAGATGTATGCCAGAGGATTTGAGTTTTTACCACTGGATATTTATAGGGCGAAAGCTCATGAATTCCAGATTATTGATGGCAAGTTAATGCCAAGTCTTGATAGTATAGAAGGTCTTGGAACAAAGGCTGCAGATGCTTTGGTTGATGCAGTAAAGGCTCAGGACGGACCATTTGTTTCAAAAAATGATTTGCGTGAAAAGAGCAAGTTAAGTAAAACTGTTATAGAAACAATGTCAGATTTGGGATTGCTTGAAGGACTTCCTGAAGACAGTCAGTTATCAATATTCGATTTTTAAGAAAATTTATTACAGACAGTCAGTTATCAATATTTAATTTTTAGGAAGATTCGTTAAATACATCCCATTGTTAGTTACCACTTAAAGCATAAAGCGAGAAAGCAGTTACTGATTTAATGAATAAAAAATAAAGCAGATTATTAAATGTATTGTTTAGTAATCTGCTTTATTACTTTGCCTGTTGTTTTGTTTGCTACTTTATTTATTACTATATTTGCTGTGTTATTTATAGTTGTAATTATGTAGAAATAGCAAATGCCGAAAATAGGTATCTAATTATTGGAGCTATGATTAGTTAAGACAAAAAGAAAAGCACCGTTATTTCTAACGATGCTAAACTAAAAGGAAAATACATCTTTTCTAAAAAGATGCAAAATGAAAAAATAAAAATAATAATAAAACAAAAAGAAAAATAACTCTGATGGGAATCGAACCCATAACTCAAGGAGTACCACTCCGAGCCAACTAATTAGTATTATAACATAAAAATACAAAATGTAAAGAACATTATTACATATTAATTACAATATTATTACAAAAAACATAAAGCAAGATATAAAGAAAGGGGATATTTGCAATAAATTTTATAATGGTATGTTAATTGTTATTTTTGTAATAATAAAACAAAAGCTACATCAAAAAATTAAGATGTAGCTTTTGTTTTGTGAAGTTAATCCTCATATGTTATATTAAATAGCAGCTCGTACGAGAATTGAACTCGTGATTCCGCCTTGAGAGGGCGGCGTCTTAACCACTTGACCAACGAGCCTTATAAACAATACTGTATTATTATATCAACAAAGAAAAAATTTGCAAGATGAAAATGTATTTTAATAAAATTTTTACATTTTTGTAGATAATATTCTGCAAATATATTATAGTATGTTATCAGAAATAAAAAAGGAAAGGATTTATAAGTATAATGGACTGGATATATGGAAAAACAGTTTTAATTACAGGAGCATCATCGGGACTTGGCAGAGCACTAAGTTTATATCTGATTAGAGAACAAGGATGTAAAGTGATGGGCATTGGACAGTCAGAAGAAAAAATGAAATCGGTCAAGGAGGAATTGACTTATTTACAGGATTATTTTACATATAGAATATTTGATGTAAGTGTAGAAGAAAACTGGCATTATCTTGCTGATGAGTTGGTTAGTGCAGATATCAATATTGATATACTTATAAATAATGCAGGAATATTACCACCTTTTGACAAGGCAGCAAATTACACTGAAAATCAAATTAAAAGATGTATGGATGTGAATTTTAACAGTTGCAGATATTCAATTAATGCATTGCTACCAATTCTTAGAAAGTCAACAATGGCAGGTATTGTAAATGTATCAAGTGCAGATGTGTTTTCACCGTTAGTTGGAACAAGTATATATAGCGCAAGTAAAGCAGCACTTAAGGCTTATACTGAAGTGTTGATAGGAGAGCTTGGAAGAGAAATGTATATAGGTTATGTTTGTCCCGGATTTATTAGAACAGACATATTCAGAAATCAATATTATCAGTCAGACAGTCGTCTGATAAGAATGGCTTCGTCAAAGGTGGACAAGGTAGTTAGGAAACTTGTCAAAAAAATTATTAAGCAGAAATCAAGAATTATAATAGGAAAAGGTGCAAAGATAATGAATTTTACATCTAAATTTTTCCCGGTTCTTGGATTGAAGTTTTATGAGCAGATTATCAAAACAACAAAAATCGAAATGTTTGAAAACATAAGATAAATTGATAAAAACTAAGGATATCTTATATGGAATGGACTTTTTATTTAGTTGTCAAGATGCATTTATGGAACTAAAAAATATTATAGGAGGAGAGTAAGAATGAAATTAAAATATGAATTTGAAATAATTATAATGGGGGAATAATATTGTGCTGTACCGGTGGGACAAGATGGAATGAAAATAAATTCAGTGTTACAAATAAATGAAGAAACAAAGAGTCTTATGGAAATCCTGAAAAAGATGTAACAAAAGAAGAACTGATAGTTGAAATGTCAAAAATTTATGAAGTGTCTGAAAAAGTTATTACGGAGGCCGTTGAACCTGTTATAGCTAATTACCATATTTTGATAAAAAAAGATGAGTAAAAAACAACTATAAAAAGCACAAAAGTTAAAATAACTGTTGACACATATAATACAAAAGAGTACAATATCAACGTAGATATGACTAAATGAGAAGGAGCGAACCACAAAGGTTCGCTCTTTGTTATGTAGGAAAAGTTACATAAGGAGGTTAAGGTGTCTAGAAGAGAAGAATACGAATCAAAAACAGAAGCATTACTTATCCCTATCCTTGACAAAAAAGGGTATGAATTTGTAGATGTGGAATATGTTAAAGAAGGAAGCAACTGGTATTTGCGTGCTTATATTGACAAGCCGGGTGGAATCACAATTAACGACATTGCGGAAGTGAGCAGAGAGTTAAGTGATTTGTTAGACAGAGATGACTTTATTAGTGAGTCATATATATTAGAGGTAAGTTCACCGGGACTTGGTCGTCCGTTAAAAAAGGACAGAGATTTTGACAGAAGCATAGGTGAAGAAGTAGAAGTACATCTGTATAGAAGCCTTAACGGAAACAAAAAGTATGTAGGACTGTTAAAGTCCTATGATAAAGAAACTATTACTATTGAAGACGAAGATGGAAGTGAAATAAATTTAGACAGAGTAAATGTTTCACTGGTCAAATTAACTATTGATTTTTAGGAGGATTAAGGAAAAATGAACAAGGAATTAATTGCAGCATTAGACGTGTTGGAAAAGGAAAAAGGAATTAGCAAGGAATCTCTATTTGAAGCTATTGAAAGCAACCTTGTAGTTGCATACAAGAACAACTTCAACAAAGCAGATAACGTAGCAGTAACAATGGACAGAGAAACTGGTGATTTTCATATTTACTCCAGAAAAACAGTAGTTGAAGAAGTAATGGATCCTGTATCAGAAATTTCTTTAGAAGATGCAAGAACCATCAAAGCTTCATATGACATTGATGATGTAGTAAATGTGGAAATTCAGTCAAAAGACTTTGGACGTATTGCTACACAGAGTGCTAAAAACGGTATATTACAGAAAATCAGAGAAGAAGAAAGAAAGAGTCTTTACGAAGAATATTACGAAAAGCAGGATGATATTATTACAGGTACTGTTCAGAGAATTAATGGAAAGAACATTAGCGTAAATATTGGAAAGGTTGACACAGTTCTTCTTGAAAAAGAACAGTCAAAGGGAGAATTTTTCAGACCTAATGACAGAATCAAGTTATACATTACAGAAGTTAAGGACAATGGCAAGGGACCACGTATCAACGTTTCAAGAGCAAATTCAGGTTTGGTTAAGAGATTGTTTGAACAGGAAGTTACTGAAATTCAGGACGGAACAGTTGAAATAAAGAGTATTGCAAGAGAAGCAGGCTCAAGAACAAAAATGGCAGTTTGGTCACAGAATGAAGATGTTGATGCAGTAGGTGCATGTGTAGGTATCAATGGAGCAAGAGTAAACGCTGTAGTTGACGAACTTCAGGATGAAAAGATTGATATTATTAACTGGAGCGAAAATCCGGCTATTTTAATTGAAAACGCCCTTAGCCCTTCAAAGGTTGTGTCTGTATTGGCAGATCCTGATAACAAGGAAGCATTGGTAGTTGTTCCTGATTCACAGCTTTCATTAGCAATTGGTAAGGAAGGACAGAATGCACGACTTGCAGCAAAACTTACAGGATTTAAGATTGACATTAAGAGCGAGGCACAGGCAAAGGAAGAAGGTATTCAGTACGTATTCAACGAAGAAGATTACTACGATGATGAATATTATGATGGTGAATACTATGATGATGAGTATTATGATGGTGAATACTATGATGATGAATATGACAGTGAAGGCGAAGTAGAAGAATCAGAAGAAGCATAGGAGACAAAGTATGGGGCAGACAAAAAAGGTGCCGATGAGAACATGCATTGGTTGCAGACAGGCAAAGAACAAAAAAGAATTAATACGTGTTGTTAAAAATAAAGAAGGTCAGGTATTTGTGGATTTAACAGGAAGACAAAACGGAAGAGGTGCATATATTTGTGCCAATAAGGATTGTCTTGAAAAAGCCATAAAGACAAAGTCACTGGAAAAAACTTTAAAGACGGCCATTGATGGAGAAATCATAACTCAGTTAAGGTCACAGTTAGGAGAAGTTAATGAATAAAATAACTTCAATGATAGGTCTTGCAACAAGAGCAGGAAAAACAGTGGCTGGAGAATTTTCAGTAGAAAGTGCTGTAAAAAAAGGAAAAGTTCATCTGGTTATTGTATCAGAGGAGGCTTCGGACAACACAAAAAAGTTATTCTTAAATAAATGCAAATATTATCAGATTCCATGTTTTGTGTATGGCAAAAAGCATGAACTTGGAGAAAGCACCGGCAATAAAGAGCGTGCCTCAATTGCAGTAACAGATAAAGGGTTTAGCAAAACAATTATTAAAATGTTGGAAGATAATAAATAGACGGAGGTAGTAGATGTCAAAGATGAGAGTACACGAATTAGCAAAAGAGTTGGACATTAAAAGCTCAGATATTATAGAAACACTTGAAAAGAAAGGTGTGGAAGTAAAGGCTCAAAGTTCAATTGACGAAGAAAATATTAAGTATATAAAAGACAAATTTGGCGGTAAAAAAGAAAACGCAGAAGAAAAAACAGAAGAAAAGGCAAAACCAAGAGTACTCATAACAAGTAAGGGAATTGTCAAAACAGGTGAAAGAAAGCATGGAGATGGCGAGAGAAGAAGACGTAGACACAGCAGTGAAAGTGGAGAGCGTAAACATCGTTCAAGACATGGCAAAGATGAAAATTCTGTTGTTAAAGAAGAAGTAAATGAGCAGGAAGCAAAAACAGTGGAAACAGTGGCTGCTGAAACTAAAGAGCCTGTAAAAGAAGTTACAAAAGAAGTTGAAAAGGAAACAGTAAAAGAAGTGGTAAAAGAACCTGTAAATCAGCCAAAAACAGAAGAAAAGGTTGAAAAAGAAGTTAAAGAAGAAGCAAAAGAAGAAGTAAAAGAAACTGTAGCACCTGCACAGGAAAATAAGCTACAGGAAAATAAAACAAACACTTCTGTAAAACAGGAAAATACTGTTTCTACAAAGTCAGACAATAAAAATGACAATCGTGGTGATAACAGAAACAACGACAGAAATAATGGAAACAGAAACGACAATCGAGACAACAGAAATGGTGGAAACAGAAACGATAACCGAGACAATAGAAACGGTGGAAACAGAAACGATAACCGAGACAATAGAAACGGTGGAAACAGAAATAATGGAAACAGAAACGATAACCGTGACAACAGAAATGGCGGAAACAGAAACGACAACCGAAATGATAACAGAAACAACAACCGTCGTGACAACCGTAATTTCAACAAGGACCGCAATGGAAATGGCCGTGACAACCGTGGAGATAACAGAGACAACAGAAATAACGGAAATAGAAACAACAACTTTAGAAATAACAATAACAATGGCCGCGGCGATAACAGAAACAATAACGACAGACGTGATTTTAGAAGAAATGACAGAAATGAGGCACCTGCAGAACCAATTCAGGATAAGAACAGAAAATCAAGAGAAAATAAAATTCGTCAGGACAGACAGGAGCGTAATAAGAAAAATTACGAAGATGGCAGAAGAAACAAGAATGGCAAGAAAGGGGATTTCTCTAAGCCAACATTAGAAAAGCCAAAGAAGAAAGAAGAGAAAAAAGAAGAAATCAAGATTATTCAGGTTCCTGATTTTATTACAATCGGCGAACTTGCTGAAAGAATGAAAATGACAGCATCAACACTTATTAAGAAGTTATTCTTAGAAGGAAAGATGGTTACTGTTAACACAGAAATCGACTTTGACAGTGCAGAAGAAATTGCAATGGGTTATGACATCATGTGTGAAAAAGAAGAAAAAGTAGACATGATTGAAGAACTTCTTAAAGAAGATGAAGAAGATGAATCACTTATGGTAAAACGTCCACCTGTAGTTTGTGTTATGGGTCACGTTGATCATGGTAAAACATCACTTCTTGATGCAATTAGAGAAACTAATGTGATTTCAGGTGAAGCAGGTGGTATTACACAGCATATAGGTGCTTCTGTAGTTAAGATTAATGACCAGACAATTACATTCCTTGATACACCTGGACATGAGGCATTTACAGCAATGCGTATGCGTGGTGCCCAGTCTACAGATATTGCAATCCTTGTAGTAGCTGCTGATGATGGTGTTATGCCACAGACAGTGGAAGCTATCAACCATGCAAAGGCTGCCGGAATTGAAATTATCGTAGCTATTAACAAGATTGATAAGCCTGGTGCAAATATTGAAAGAGTTAAGCAGGGACTTGCTGAACATGAATTATTAGCATCTGACTGGGGTGGAGACGTGGAAATGGTTCCGGTTTCAGCTCACACAAGAGAAGGTATTGATGATCTTCTTGAAATGGTACTTTTACAGGCTGACGTATTAGAATTAAAAGCAAATCCAAACCGTCAGGCAAGAGGTATTGTTATTGAAGCAAAACTTGACAAAGGTAAAGGACCTGTAGCTACAGTTTTAGTACAGAAAGGTACATTGAAAGTTGGTGCTCATATTGCTGCCGGTGCAAACCATGGTAAAGTGAGAGCAATGACAGATGATAAAGGAAACAGAATTAAGTCAGCAGGACCATCAACACCTGTTGAAATTTTAGGCCTTAGCGGAGTTCCAAACGCAGGTGAAGTATTTGTTTCAACAGAAACAGCAAATGAAGCAAAAGATTTCGCTAATACATTCGTTGAAGACAGCAAGGAAAAACTTCTTGAATCAAACAAATTCAGAATTTCACTTGATGACCTTAATTCACAGATTGAGGCCGGTTCTCTTAAAGAACTTAACGTTATTGTTAAGGCTGACGTTCAGGGTTCAGTTGAAGCAGTAAAACAGAGCTTGCTTAAACTTTCAAATGATGAAGTTGAAGTTAAGATTATCCATGGTGGTGTTGGCGCAATTAACGAGTCTGATGTTATCCTTGCTTCAACATCAAATGCAATTATTTTAGGATTTAACGTAAAACCTGATACTCAGGCTGAAATTACAGCAAACAACGAAAAGGTTGATTTAAGATTATACTCAGTTATTTACAATGCTATTGAAGACATTGAAAGAGCAATGAAGGGTATGCTTGAGCCGATTTATGAAGAAAAAGTTATTGGTCATGCAGAAATCCGTCAGATATTCAAGGCTTCAGGTGTTGGAAATATTGGTGGATCTTATGTTCTTGATGGATTCATGCAAAGAGGATGTTCTGCAAGAATTACAAGAGAAGGAAAACAGATTTTTGAAGGCCCTGTTGCTTCTCTTAAGAGATACAAGGATGACGTTAAGGAAGTTAAAGCAGGATATGAGTGTGGTCTTGTATTTGAAGGCTTTAATGAAATTAGCGAAGGAGACCAGGTTGAGGCATATATTATGGTAGAGGTGCCAAGATAATAGGTTTCTTTGGAAAGAAATTATGTGATATTGTCACAAGATAGGAATTGGTATGAGAAAAAATAGTATTAAAAATACAAGAATAAATGGCGAAGTACAGCGTGAACTTAGTAATATCATACGTGAGTTGAAAGACCCACGTATTGGTATTATGACTACTGTTACGGCAGTGGAAGTTGCACCTGACTTAAAGACATGTAAAGCATTTATAAGTGTTCTTGGCGATGAACAGGCAAAGGCTGATACAATGGCAGGACTTAAAAGTGCTGCAGGATTTATACGTCGTGAGCTTGCAAGAACAGTCAATCTTAGAAATACACCTGAAATTAGATTTATTATGGATGAATCTATTGAGTACGGCATGAAGATGGATAAACTTATAAAAGAAATTAATGAAGGTAAATAAGGTAGTTTTATGAAGATTAATGAAATTATTGGTGATGCAAAAACAATTGGTATTGCAGGACATATCAGACCTGACGGAGACTGTGTAGGCTCATGTATGGCATTATACAATTATCTTGCAAAAAACAGGGAAGATTTGGATGTACATGTGTATTTGGAAAGTGTGGACAGTAAGTTTAGCATTATTAAAAATGCAGACTGTATAGATACAAATGGTTATGATGGAACAGTATTTGATTTGTTTATATCTCTTGATACTGCAAGCCTTGACAGATTGGGGCAGAATTTGCCATTTTTTACAAATGCAAAAAGAACAGCCTGTGTTGATCATCACAAAAGTAATTCAGGATATGCAGATTATAACTATATTTTACCTGATGCAAGTTCAGCAAGCGAGGTATTGTATGATTTGTTGGAAGATGACATAATTGACAAATCAGTTGCTGAACCTTTATATATGGGAATAGCCCATGATTCAGGCGTTTTCAGATTTCAGTCAACATCGCCAAAGACTATGCGTATTGCAGCAAGTATGATTGAACATGGTGTAGATGTAAATGAAATTTTAGAAGAAACATATTACAGAAAAACATATGCTCAGATGATGATTACATCCCAGATTCAGGCAAATACAAAGCTGGTTATGGATGGCAAATGCATATATGGTTACTGTACTACAGAGATGATGGAAAAATACGGTGTAACAACCGGTGATTTGGATATTGTTATATCAGCCATCAGAAACGTGGATGGAGTAGAAGTTGCCATGTTTATTTATCAGTTAGATGAAAATAAATTTAAAGTAAGTCTTCGTTCAAAAAAATATGTTGATGTTAGTGAAATAGCAGTATCATTCGGTGGTGGCGGTCATGTAAGAGCAGCCGGATTTGATATTGAGACAAATCTTGAAAATGCAATAACTACAGTTCTTGATAAAATAAAAGAGCAGATTTAATAAAACTTAAAAAGGAATAAATAGAATAAACTATGATTAGTGGAGTGATAAATGTATATAAGGAGCCGGGGTATACATCCCATGATGTGGTTGCAAAGCTTCGAGGTATACTTAAACAGAAAAAGATTGGACATATGGGAACGCTGGATCCAAATGCAGTAGGGGTGCTTCCGGTTTGTCTTGGAAAGGCTACAAAGTTGTGCGATATTTTGTCAGAAAAAGATAAAACATACGAAGCAACATTACTGCTTGGAACAGAAACTGATACACAGGATACTACAGGTCAGGTAGTAAATCAGGCTTCAAAAGAACAGCTTGATAAATTAACTGAAGATGAAGTATTCAAAACAGTTAAAAGTTATATTGGAGATTATGAGCAGATTCCACCGATGTTTTCAGCTATAAAAATAGGCGGGGAAAAATTGTACAATCTTGCAAGAAGAGGAGAGACAATTGAACGTCCTCCAAGACATTGTAAAATAATAGACATAACAGTGACAAACATTGATTTGCCAAGAGTAGATATGCATGTGACATGCTCAAAGGGTACATATATTAGAACATTGTGCCATGATATTGGAAAAGATTTGGGTGTAGGCGGATGTATGGAGATCGGAAGAGCGTCGTGTAGGGAAAGAGTGTAGATCTCGGTGGTCGC
>URQO01000049.1 GCA_900550135.1 uncultured Eubacterium sp. | reverse complement strand
ACACTCTTTCCCTACACGACGCTCTTCCCGATCTTATAAAAGCGGAGGGCAGTTATGATTAAAATTATTACAGATAGTACAAGTGATTTAACAAAAGAAATTTTAGAAAGATACCAGATTGATGTATTGCCTTTATATGTACATTTAGGTGATGACGAATATAAAGATGGAGTAGATATCTTCCCAAATGATATATACGAATGGTCAGATGCAAATAACAGCACTCCAAAAACTTCTGCACCATCTATAGAGGATGCAGTTAATGCGATAAAACCATATAAAGAACAGGGTGATGACATTATTATGTTTGCAATTTCAGAAGATATGTCAACTACTGCAAATGTAATGAGACTGGCAGCTGCAGAACTTGATTATGAGGAGCATGTGTATGTAATTGATTCAGCAAGTTTGTCTACAGGTATTGGACATTTGGTAGTAGAAGCTGCAATTATGGCAAGAAAAAAGGTAAGCCCTGAAGACATTGTAGAAAGAATAGAAATTTTAAAACCATATGTAAGAGCAAGTTTTGTTGTGAATACACTGACTTACTTACATAGAGGTGGAAGATGTTCAGCTACATCAGCTTTGTTTGGCGGTGTTCTAAAGTTAAAACCACGTATTGTAGTAAAAAATGGGAAAATGGATTCTGACAAAAAGTACCGTGGAAATATTGATAAGGTTATTTTACAGTATGTAAAAGACATGGAACCACAGTTAAAAAAAGCAAAAAAGGACAGGGTATTTATTACACATTCAGGTGTTGATGAAGAAATTGTTGAGAAGGTAAAAGAATATCTAAAAGGCTTAAAACATTTTAGATCAATTATAGAAACAAGAGCAGGAAGTGTTATTTCAAGCCATTGTGGACCAGGTACACTGGGAGTGTTATTTATAGCAGGAGGCGAAGCTTTTGGCCCATATGATAAGGAGTTTGACCTAAATGACAATGGCATTATGGAAGATGATGAGCGTATTGCAGAACAGGCATATATAAGACATATGGTTGAACAGGAAAACATAGACAACGAAGAAGAGAATCAGGAGGATTAACATGGCTACAAATAATAAAAAGAAATACAACAGAACTGTAATTGCCGTTGCGTCTCTTTTAATCTTAATGTGCCTTATATTTATTGTTTTACTTTTAAAAGCTTCTTCCCAACGTAGTTTTCTAGTAGTGTTTGTAGTGGCATTTATTGTTGCAATTTTTATAATTTTCTTTACGGCAAAAGATATGTTGAAACATTAGATACTAAAATAAATCAAAAGACTTATAAACAGATTAATATTGTCGGTTTAGCCAAATGTATTTTGTAAAATCTTGTATATTATGCCTATAACATTATTTATACAAAAGTAGTAAAATATATGTAGAGATTAGTTGTGTTACATATAAAAAGAATAGAGGTGTTAGAATTGTTTAATATTGGTGACTATATTGTACATGGAAGGAATGGCGTATGCAAAGTTGTTGACATAACACACATTGATATGTCCGGAGCAGACAAAGACAAATTGTATTATGCTTTAGTCCCAATGAAATCGGAAGATAGCAAAATATTTTATCCGGTAGACAGTGATAAAGTAGTGATGAGACCGATTGTAACAAAAAAAGAAGCAGAAGATATTGTTTCTCAGATAAAAGATATTGAACCTTTGTGGATTGAAAATGACAGGCAACGTGAAGCAAGATACAAAGAGGCAATAAGTTCATGTGACTGCCACGAACTTATCTGTATAATAAAGACTTTGCATGCAAGAAACAAAGAGCGCATAGCACAAGGAAAGAGAATTACTTATGTGGATGACAGGTATTTAAAAGAGGCAAAACAAAATTTGAATGATGAATTTGCTATTGCTCTTGATATGGAACCGGGACAGGTAGAAAAGTATATAAGAGAATATATTGAAGATTAAATAAAAAGTGGAGATGCGAAAGCACCTTCACTTTTTACTTGCCAAAAATATAACTTATAGGATATTATATATATTGTCTTAAGAGAAAGAATATGTTTGAAGTCAGGTAGTAAATGCCGGACATAAGTTAAGATTTTGTGCAATAAAATTATAGAAGGTATCGTTTTACAGATACAAACAAATGATAAGTATAAAAATATTTAAAACAAGGAGGACACAATATGTTTTGCAAAAAATGCGGAAAGTATGTTCAGCCAAATGAAAAGGTGTGCCCATACTGTGGAGAAGAGATTATAAATAACACGGAAGATGTTAGCAATCAGAAAGAGGATTTTGGAGAAACAAAGATTTTTGGCAATCTTGACATTGATGATTCTAATGGACCTGAAGAGTTGGCAGAAATTCCTGATGAAATAGAATATGTTGAAGATGAAGAGTTTGATTTTCCGGAAGATATGGAAGATGAAGAGTTCCAGTTTGAAGATGAAGATGAAATAGATGAAGACGAAGAATATTACAATGATGATGAAGAGGAAGAAGGACAGATTGATGCTTCAAAAATAACAAATCAGAATAAAAAGATGAACATTATAGCAATTGCTGTATCAGCAGGAATTATCATTATAATTGTAATAGCAGCGGTAGTGTTGTCAAAGTCATTTTCAAAACCTACAGAGGAAACTACAACAGAGGAGCAGACAACCAAAAAGGTTACAGAAAGTGTTACAGAAGATGAAACAGAACCTGTTTACGTAACAGATGAACCACAGACACAGTTACCACAGACGCAGGCACCGGAAACACAGGCACCAACAACGAAAGCACCTGCAACAACAAAAGCATCTGCAACAACAAAAGCACCGGAAACAAAAGCACCGGAAACTCAAGCACCGGAAACACAGGCACCGGAAACACAGGCACCTGCAGATGATGGCGGTGATGATGGAGAAAATGGGGGAGAATAAAAAAGATGGAAATCAAGAAAAATGTAAGTGATTACTTTATACATTTGATAAAATCTACAATCAATAATGAAATACCATCTGAAAAACCTGAAGATATACAGTGGCGGGATATTTTAAATCTCGCCGCATATCATAAGGTGGATGAGATGGTATTTTGTGCTGTAAATAAATTGAATAATAAACCGCCGGAAGACATTTTAAAGAAGATGGATGAACAGCATGAAAAAAATCAGTTGGTTAATATGTTACAGCTTGGCGAGGCAGAATCTATAATTGGAGAAATGGCTAAAAACGGTTTGGACATACTTCCTTTAAAGGGATATGTATTAAAAACATTATATCCTGATCCTGATTACAGACAGATGGGGGATTTGGATTATTTAATAGAGCCTGACAAAATGGATAAGGCAGGAGATATATTAAAAGAACTTGGTTACATACCTGCAGATGTGGGATCGGAAGACAGTCATGATGTGTATGCAAAACTTCCATACATAGAGGTGGAAATGCATAGACGATTACTTCCACCTACAGAAGAAAATCATTGGCACACAGACAACATTTGGGAAAGATTAAAAAGAAATGAAAAAAATCCGCACCTTATGGAAATGACATGGGAAGATTTTTATCTTTTTCATTTATTGCATTTTGAGAAACATTATTCAATGGATGGATGTGGAATTCGCTCAATTATAGATCAATATTACATAATGAAAAAAGTTGGAAATCGGTTAAATAGAGAGTACATTGATGAAAAGTTAAAGAAGATGAATTATGTTGAATTTGAACAAATGGCAATGGGACTTGCCATGGCATGGTTTGACAACGGTAAAATGAAAGAAAAATGGGAAGGTCCGGGAGAGTTTATTATAAACAGTGGTGCTTTTGGTACATTTGAGCAGTATCAGAAATTTGCCATGGAAAGATATAAAAGGGAACAGGGCATTAACACTAAAACAGGATTTTTCTTCAGAAGAATGTTTATGGAAAGAGAGCGTATGGAATTTAGTTATCCTATTTTGAAAAAACATGGCTGGCTGCTTCCGTTTTTATGGGTTCACCGTCTTGTGAAAGCAGTATTTTGCACAAGGGGAAGAGTAAAAAGAGAACTTAAATCATTTAAGAACAACAAAGACAAATAAATAGTTTAATCAGATTATGTATACCCTTTTTGTCGGACAGTAAATGTTTGACAATTAGGGTATATTGTTTTTATGGACAAATTATATATATATTATAAAATTTCAATAAATTAAAAAATGTATATATTGGAAATTTAAAAAAAAATGTTGGAATTTGTTGGGATATTGTGTATACTAAAAAAGTTACGAATTGACGGAACATTATTACAGATTAAGTAAAATAATAAGAATAGGAGAAAATCAATGGATAACAAAAAAGAGTTTAAACCTTTTATTCCGGCAGATAAAGTTATGCCAGAGTTTACAGTAGTATCAGCCATTATCGGTGTGATACTTGCTATTGTATTCGGTGCGGCAAATGCTTATCTTGGAGTAAGAGTAGGTATGACTGTATCAGCATCTATTCCAGCAGCTGTTATTTCAATGGGTGTTATCCGTGTTATATTAAAGAAAGATTCAATTCTTGAAAATAACATGGTTCAGACTATTGGTTCAGCCGGTGAGTCATTAGCAGCCGGTGCAGTATTCACATTGCCTGCTATTTTTATGTGGGCAAAAGAAGGCGCAACAAGTTCACTTTCATTTATCTCAATTGCATTAATCGCTCTTTGCGGTGGTATATTGGGAGTATTATTTATGGTTCCACTTAGAACAGCATTAATCGTAGAGGAACATGGAGTATTACCTTATCCTGAAGGAACAGCCTGTGCAGAAGTTCTTCTTGCCGGTGAAGAGGGAGGAAGCAAATCAAAGATCGTATTTTCAGGTCTTGGTATTGCTGCAATTTACAAGTTTGTAACAGATGGACTGAAGTTATTCCCAAGTGAGGTAGACTTCTCAGTTAAGGGAGATTACACATATGCAGTAGGTATGGACGTTCTTCCGGCGTTAGCAGGTGTTGGTTACATTTGTGGACCAAAAGTATCAAGTTACCTTTTTGCAGGTGGTATTTTATCATATTTAGTATTAATGCCTGCAATTGCATTCTTTGGAGGAGACAGTTTGTCTACAGTTGCAGATGATGCAGGAAATTTACTTGCATTTAATCAACTTGATCCAGGTACAATCTGGAGCAAATATATAAGATATATTGGTGCCGGTGCTGTTGCAGCAGGTGGTATCATTAGTCTTATAAAAACATTACCAACTATGGTAAAAACATTTAGCAAGGCAATTAAAGGATTTGGAAAGAATGTTGAAGGAGACAGAACACAGCAGGATATTCCAATGGTAGTTGTTTTAGTAGGTATTGCAGTTGTAGTTATTGGTATTTGGTTAATACCTGCTATTCCAGTTAGCTTCCTTGGAGCAGTAATGATAGCAATATTCGGATTCTTCTTTGCAACAGTATCATCAAGAATGGTAGGTATTGTTGGAAGTAGTAACAACCCTGTATCAGGTATGGCTATTGCTACATTGATTATTACTTCATTTATTTTAAAGGCAACAGGTACAGTTGGTACAAGTGGTATGGTTGCAGCTATTTCAATTGGTACAGTTATTTGTATTATTGCAGCTATGGCCGGTGATACATCACAGGATTTAAAGACAGGTTATATTGTAGGAGCTACACCGATGAAACAGCAGATAGGTGAATTATTAGGTGCAGTTGTTGCAGCATTAACTATTGGTGGTGTACTTTATTTATTAAGCAATGCATGGGGTGGATTTGGTTCAGCACAGCTTCCTGCACCACAGGCATCACTTATGAAAATGGTAGTAGAAGGAGTTATGGGAGGAACACTTCCATGGTCACTTATTATTATCGGTGCATTTATAGCAATTGTTGTTGAAATATTAGGAATTCCTGTATTGGCATTTGCAATTGGATTATATCTTCCAATTCATTTAAGCACACCAATTATGGTAGGTGGAGCAATTAAGTGGATTGTTGAAAAGAGAAAATATTCATCAGATGCAGAAAGAAAAGAAGCATCTGACCGTGGAGTATTATACTCGGCAGGTTTAATTGCAGGTGAAGGTATTATTGGTATTTTACTTGCTGTATTTGCAGTAGCAAAACTTGATGAAAAGATTAATTTGTCAGGTATTTACGGAGACAACTTTGTTAAGTATGGCAACTGGGTAGGACTTGTAGCATTTGCATTATTAGTTGGCTCTATTCTATTAGTTTGTAACAAGAAAAAGAAAGAAAAATAATTCAGTATAAAGTTGTTAACCAACAGGTAAGATACTGATATATATATTAAAAGAAAAGTGTGGCTGCAAAATGAGACAAACTCTCTTAACGATTCTATTGGTTAAAGAGAATATATCATGTTGTAGTTACACTTTTTTCTTTATAGTATTTAAACATTGTGTTATACTATCAGACATAAAAACAAGGTGGTTCATAAATGAAAAAAGAAAATAAGAAAAATTATTTGGATAACATTCCAAAGCACAACAAAAAATGGCAGTTAAATGACAAAGATATGGTTGAGATTACAGTGGAAAATAAAGGATTTTTCAACACACTGGCACAAAAAATATACAAAAAACCAAGATATAGTTTTATTGAACTGGACACATTTGGAAGTTTTGTCTGGCAGCAGATAGACGGAAAAAAGAACATATATGAAATAGGTCAGATACTTAAAAAAGAACATAAAAAAGCAGGAGACAAATTATACGAAAGACTTTCAGCATTTTTGGGAATATTAGAACAAAACAAATACATAGTATTTGTAGATGAAAGTAAGGAGCAGTAATGGAAAAAAGCACAATAATTATGGGCATCATACTTTTTGCTATAGCAACAATGGTTATATACGGCTGGGGACTTGTAAAACAGAAGAATCAGTCTTCAGACCTTATGAGCATGTTGTTTAGCAAAGGAAATGCAAAAGTAAAAAAATACTTAAAGAAAAATGAATATATCACAATCAATCAGGTAGAAGATTTGTGTGAAAATATAGAGGCAAAAATGCCATTTTCAAAAAATAAGGCTGTAGTAAAAAACAAAAGAGATTTTGCCAGACAGCTAATATCTTATATGATTAAAACAGACCAAATCATAGAAGAAAAAGGCAAATATAAAATGAACAAATAAACTGCTTTAGAGCCAATTATATCCCTTGTGCCAACATACAGCATCAAACGAAAGTGCTTCTAACGCGGTCGGTTCATTAAGGTGGCGAAGCCAGCTTGATAGAACCGCTACTAGCGTTTGGCAGCGGGAGCGTACTTTCGTTGAACTGTATGTTGGCACAGGGGGAAAAGTAGAGAATAAAGCGGGTTACTATAAGAATTTTGAGAGGTGATAGATATGAGAGTTTTAGAAGGAAAGAAGCCGGAAAAGGTATTTGAATTTTTTGAGGATATTGCAGGTATTCCACATGGTTCAGGAAATGTTGAACAGATTAGCAATTATCTGGTAGATTTTGCAAAAAAGAGAAACCTTAAATACCGTCAGGATGATAGCTTTAATGTGATTATATGGAAAGATGGAACAAAGGGTTACGAAGACTCTGATACTGTTATAATTCAGGGACACATGGATATGGTTGCCGTAAAGACAGCAGACAGCAACAAAGACATGGAAAAAGAAGGCCTTGATTTAGAAGTTAACGGAGATTACTTAAGTGCAAAAAATACATCACTTGGCGGAGATGATGGAATTGCCGTTGCATATGCACTTGCAGTAATTGACAGTGATGACATAGCTCATCCCCCTATTGAAGCAATATTTACAGTTGATGAGGAAATCGGACTTTTAGGAGCAGCAGCATTAGATACATCAGATTTAAAAGGAAAGCTTATGCTTAATCTTGACTCAGAAGATGAGGGCTTTTTTACGGTAAGTTGTGCAGGAGGTGGTACAGCAACATGCAACCTTCCACTTCACAAGGAACCAATTAATGCACAGATTATAGAATTAAGATTGTATGATTTTGCAGGTGGTCACTCAGGTATGGAAATTATCAAAGGTGGAGCAAATGCCAACTGTATTATGGGACGTGTTTTATTAAACGTATTCCAAAATGTGGGAATGCGTCTTGTATCAATAAATGGTGGTGAAAAGGATAATGTTATTGCAAAAGTAAGTGAAGCAGCCATTGCCGTAAACAAAGAGGCTGTTGATAAAGCAAAAGAAATTATTGAAAAAACATTTAATGAAGTAAAAGAAGAATACAGAACAACGGATCCTGATGCAAAACTTCAGACAAATGTTATTGAAGAACAGTTTATGGATGTTATGTCAGGAGCAACAACACTGGCAACAATTATTTCTCTTGTAAATATGCCAAATGGAATACAGAGAATGAACAATGAAATTGAAGGCATGGTACAGACATCGCTTAACCTTGGCATTTTAAGAACTACTGAAACAAATGTGGCATTATCATATTCAGTGAGAAGTTCAGTGGAAAGTGAAAAGCAGTTCCTTATTGAAAAGCTTCGTTCACTTACTGAAATTTTTGGCGGAACCCTTGAAATGTCAGGAGAGTATCCGGGATGGGAATACAAGGCTGATTCAAAAATCAGAGATGTTGCAGTAAAGGCTTACGAAGAACTATACAAGGAAGAGCCTGTGGTAGAAGGTATTCATGCAGGACTTGAATGTGGATTGTTTGCAGATAAGATTGAAGGTCTTGATGCCATATCTTTTGGTCCAACAATGAAAAATGTTCACACAACAGATGAAATGCTTAGCATATCATCAACAGAAAGAACATGGAATCTTATTACGAAGATTTTAGAAAAGTTAAAATAATAATTAAAAGAATCCCTGTAGTAAATATGATATTAATCATTTTTGCACAGGGATTTTTCGCCCATTGCCCAATAAACATATGTCAGACATGTGGGATGTGGTAATAGTAGTTCTTAAGTTTAATGAAACAACTGTTTTTACAACTGTCTTGTCAGATGTAAAAACATATGCTATAATCCCATACAATGCTTTGAACATATATTCAAGGTAAATACATAAGAAATAAAGGGTTAGTGCAAAGCACTATAAAAAGATTAAAAATGAGAGCGGATATCGTAATAGTAGGAAGTGGTTGCGCAGGAATGTATTGTGCATTAAATCTTCCAAAGGACAAGAACATATTGATTATCACAAAAGATATTGTAGAACACAGTGATTCATTTTTGGCACAGGGTGGTATGTGCATGTTGAAAGATGAAGAAGACTTCGACAGTTATTTTTATGATACAATGAAGGCAGGACATTTTGAAAATGACACTGCAGCTGTGGAAACTATGATCAAGGAATCACCGGCATTAGTAAAGGACCTGTTAAGCTTTGGTGTTGATTTTGCAAGAGATGAAGATGGAAATCTTGCTTATACAAAAGAAGGAGCTCACGCCAGAAACCGTATTGTATATCATGAGGACATTACAGGCAAAGAGATTACAAGTCACATTTATGAGCAGTGTAAAAAAAGAGACAATATTACAATAAAAGAATATTGGACCATGGTTGACATAATACCAAACAGGGAAGCTGACCGGGAAACAAATGAATGTTTAGGTGTAGTAGTAAAAAAGGCAGATGGTACATTAGATACAATCTATGCTGACTTTACAGTATTGGCCAGTGGTGGCATTGGTGGAATTTACAGATATTCAACCAACTACAGACATTTGACAGGTGATGCCGTGGCTACAGCCATAAGACACAATGTTGAATTAAAAGACATAGATTATGTGCAGATTCACCCAACAACTTTTTATTCTGAAAAGGAAGAAGACAGAAGTTTTCTTATTTCTGAATCAGTAAGAGGCGAGGGCGCATTACTTTATGATAAGGACAAAGAAAGATTTACAGAGGAATTGTTGCCAAGAGATCTTTTGACAAATGAAATTAAAAAGCAGATGAAAAAAGATGGAACAAATCATGTATGGCTTTCAATGAAACCAATAGAGAAAGAACAGCTTACAACACATTTCCCAAACATTGTTGAACATTGTAGAGAGCAGGGATATAATGTTCCTGATGAAATGATTCCGGTTGTGCCGGCACAGCATTACTTTATGGGTGGTATAAAGGTAAACCTTCAAAGTAAGACATCTATGGACAGGCTTTACGCAGTAGGTGAGACAGCATGTAACGGAGTTCATGGTAGAAACAGACTTGCAAGCAATTCTCTTTTAGAGAGTATGGTATTTGCAAAACGTGCAGCACTTGAAATGTGTGAAAAGTTTAAGAATACTGTATTTGATAAGCATGAGGAAAATGTTGATTTAGAAAAATACAGTGACTTAGACAGCTGGAACAAAGAAAACAAACAGTTGATTCTTGATACCATAGAAAAATTCAAAGAAGCAAGAACAAAATAACAAATAGAATAAACAGAAACTAATGAACCAAACAAGGAGGATAAAATGTTTGATCCAATTACATTAAAATTAACAGTAGACCCACTTATTGAAAGTGCATTAAAAGAAGATGTAACCAGCGAAGATGTGACTACCAATTCAGTAATGCCAAAAGGAGCAATGGGACAGGTAGACCTTATTTGTAAGGAAGACGGAGTAATCTGTGGCCTTCAGGTATTTTCAAGAGCTTTTCAGTTGTTAGATGAGAGTACAAAGATTGAATTGTCAGTAAAAGATGGTGACCATGTAAAGAAAGGTCAACATATGGGAACTGTAACAGGTGATATCAGAGTGCTTTTGGTAGGCGAGAGAACAGGACTTAATTATTTACAGAGAATGAGTGGTATTGCAACGTACACAAACTCAATTGCTAAGTTATTAGAAGGCTCAGGTGTTAAATTATTAGATACAAGAAAGACTACACCAAATAACAGAATATTTGAAAAGTATGCTGTAAGAGTAGGTGGTGGAAACAATCACAGATATAATTTAACAGATGGAGTTTTGTTAAAGGACAACCATATCGGTGCAGCAGGTGGCGTAAAGGAAGCAATTCAGATGGCAAAAGATTATGCACCATTTGTTAGAAAAATAGAAGTTGAAGTTGAAAATCTTGATATGGTAAAAGAAGCAGTGGAAGCCGGTGCTGACATTATTATGCTTGATAACATGGAACACGACGTAATGAAAGAAGCAGTGGACATTATTGCCGGTCGAGCAGAAATTGAAATTTCAGGAAATGTAAACAAAGAAAATATTGCAAAACTGGTTGACTTAGGTGTAGATTATATTTCAAGCGGAGCATTAACCCACTCTTCACCTATTATGGATATATCACTTAAAAATCTACATAGAATATAGACTCATTAGGAGGCACAAATGAGCGGAGATAAGAGAAGGGAAAGTTTGTTAAAAATTTTGCAGGAAAGCAACAACGCAGTATCAGGAACAAAACTGGCTGAAAAGTTTCAGGTAAGCAGACAGGTGATTGTTCAGGACATTGCACTACTTCGCGCTTCAAATCATGATATAGTATCAACTCACAAGGGCTATGTGTTAAAAGACAAAAATCATATATCCAGAGTGTTTAAGGTAAAACACAGTGCAGAAAAAATGCTAGATGAATTATATCTTATTGTAGATTGTGGTGGAAAAGTCGAAGATGTATTTGTATACCACAAACTTTACAATGTGGTACGTGTTCCCATGAATATAAAGTCAAGAATAGATGCGAAAAGATATGTTGATAGTATAGATGGTGGAGTATCAGTTCCATTAGAACAGATTACTTCCGAATATCATTACCATACAGTAGTTGCAGATTCAGAGGAAACTCTTGATATTATTCAACAGCAGCTGCAGGAAAAAGGATACCTGGTAGCGCTAAGAGATTATGAGCCGGTTGATTTCTGGGGTGAAGAATAAAATGTTGCATATTGTAAAAACGTGACATAAAATGTATAAATTTGTTTTAAAATTCACACATATATGATAAACTGTATATACAGTTATATATGGAAGGAGAAAAAGTTATGAAAAAATTATTAGCTGTAATGCTTTCTCTTGTAATGGTTATGAGCTTATTTACAGGATGTGGAAGCAGTAGTGACAAAAATGCAGAAGCAAAGAAAGAAAGCTCTACATTTTTCAAGGAATTAAAGAAGGTAGCAGAAATTGACAAAGGAACAGTTTCACTTGAGTACAATATCAATTTAAAAGGTGATGAGATTACAAACTCAACTGATATTCCTGCAGTAATGAAGAGTGGAGATACAATTCCACTTGCATTAAAGGCTGATATAGTAACAGAGTCAAAGGATAAAGTAGCTGCAAAGATTTCAGTTAAGTATGGAGAGCAGATGGACTACACTGAACTTACTACTATTGCTGTAAGTGGTTCAAAGTTATATTTAAATGTTGGCTCATTAGTTGAATTTGCTAAGTCTATTGATGAAGAAGCAGCAAAGCAGATTGAAGCTGCATTGCCACAGATGGGTGTTACAAATGATTATGCGTCAGTTGATGTTGACCAGTTTCTTAAAGCTGCAGGAGTGGATGAAACTGCAACAACAGGCAATTCTGACAAGTTAGTTGCAGCTGTTAAGGCAATGATGGAAAATATGGAGAAGTCATTTGACAAACTTCAGGGTCAGGATGGTGATGACTATACATTAACAATTGGTGCAGACAATGCAGAACAGGTTGTTGACAGCATATACAATTACATTGACGGTGGATTCAAGACAGATGTAACAGCAGTTATTGACGGACTTGCAGAAGCTTTAGGAAATGATTCAGAATTGGCAAGTAGTTTTGATGAAGCAAAGGAAGAAATCCAGAATTTAGATGTAGAAAAAGCAAAAGAAAATAAAGATGATATGATCAAACAGCTTAAAGATTCAAAATTAAATATTGTAACAAAGCTTAACGTAACTGGAGATAAAGGTAGCAGAAAAGCTAAGTTATCTGTTGAAACAGGTGATGTTGAAAACGAAGGAATCACAATGAATATCAAATACAATTGCAACATTGAAGAAAAAGATGCAAAGATTACAGATATGATTCCTGGTGAGGATTCAGTTTCTGATATTACATCAGTTCTTATATCTTTACTTAACGCTTATGCAGGCGGAAGCTTATAAAAATATGATCTTATATGGTTATGTTTTTATATAACTAACAAGATTCTAAAGATTTTAAAATAAAAAGTTGTCATGTTTTCGTGGCAACTTTTTGTTTATCATAGGTAGTTGCAGTATTCTTTACATAAATCCACATTTGCGCCAACTGACAAATTAACGAAAGCACGCTCCCGCTGCCAAACGCTGGTAGCGGTTCTATTAAGTTGGCTTTGCCACCTTAATGAACCGACCGCGTTAGAGCACTTTCGTTAAATATTGTCAGTTGTAAAAAACGGATTAGGAAATAGTTGTTTCAAATAGTTTAATTTGTTTATAAGGCAAATGGGTGTTTGATAATAATTAAATGTTATTGGTTATATTAAGATTGAATAAGGAAGTTATATGAATCAAAAGCAATATAGATTAATTACAAATAAAATCAGAGAGTATAAATATGGAGTCAGACTTGCACGGTTTATCAATAGGTTTTTGACTGAGATTGTGTATGTGGCTTTTTTTGCCCTACTTATTTTTATGGTTATACAAAAGGATAAGAATATTGTAAGAGTAGTAGTTGTTACAGGTATTTCTTTTGTACTGGTTAGTGTGGTAAGACATTTTATTAATGCAAAAAGACCTTATACTATGTATGATTTTGTTCCAATCATTGAAAAGGATAAGGAAGGGGATTCCATGCCAAGCAGACATGTGTTTTCAGCTTTTGTTATAGCTATGGCTTTTTTGTATGTGAATACATATCTTGGGGTATTTTTTTTGATTATAGCATTACTTATGGCTATTGAAAGAGTAATAGTAGGAGTTCATTTTCCTAAAGATGTAATAGTTGGTGCAATCATTGGTGTTGTGTCAGGTGTTATTGGTTTTTATATTATTTAAACGTAGAATGGAGAAAGATAATGTCAAAACAAAATAAATATTTAAAGGATATGACGGCAGGTACACCGTGGAAATTGCTATTTCAGTTTGCAGTACCGCTTTTTGTAGGAAATATATTTCAGCAGTTCTATAATATGGTTGACTCTATTATTGTAGGAAACTTTGTAAGTGCAAATGCCTTAGGAGCAATTGGTACAACAAACTCATTAACATTTTTGTTCTTCTCATTGGTAGGGAGATCGGAAGAGCGTCGTGTAGGGAAAGAGTGTAGATCTCGGTGG
>URQO01000048.1 GCA_900550135.1 uncultured Eubacterium sp. | reverse complement strand
AGTCTTTCATCATCTCAAAATAAATAATCTTAATTATTTTTTCTGATATAAACATACTTATAAGAATTGATATTACTACTATACATGATGTTGGAATCAGATATATTTTCCCAATTTCTTTTGTTGTATATCCTAATATTTTTGTCATTGATATTGAAGAAGTATTTCTTTCAATAATCAGTTTTGTAAGCAAATACATCAAAATCAGGAATAAGACTATTGCAAATGCATTAATTAGATTAAACATTTCTCCCATTGATACATTTAACTGTCTTGATGTTTTTGTTAAATCCGTTTTTGTAATAATAGACAAAACATTTTCCTTGTCTATGTTAAGTTTTCTATTTGAAAAATATCCTGTAAAATAATCCAAGTCATAGTCAAAAATCCTATTACAGTTTTTTATACTTGTAAACACTGCTATTCCTGATGGATAATCTACTATTCCCTTTATTATAAATTTATACTTTTTAGAACTGTATTTTTCCTTAAGTGTTATAACTTCTCCTTCTGACAATCCATACTTTTCTGCCAAAGAATTTGAAATATAGTATCCATCATCAACATGAAACTTAACGTATTTGCTGTTATTGGTTATACCATATATTGATACTTCTTCCTGAAGGGATTTTCTGTTAATTTCCAAAGCTGACATTGAATATTTTTCAGCTTCACTGTCTTTTACTTTCACCGGTGTTTTTAAAACATACTGATATTTTGCAATCATGTTGTTTACTATTTCATTCTGATAATGAGTAAGCAACGGTTTCATCATCATTCCAAACATTAAAAGTATATTTGCAAAAACTATACCTATAAACAAAGTAATATAACTTCCTTTGTTCTGAAGAACCACTCTAAGTCTGAATCTTGTTAAGAATTTAAAGTTTGGCAACTTAAGTGCTTTTGAATTTTTATTTTTCTTTAAATCCTTTCTTATAAATTTAAGTGGGCTTAACTTAAGCTTATTTTGTAATGTAATTGTATTAATAACAATCATAATAATAAGTGGAACTATCGTTGTTAAAATAAAGGCATTTAAATCCCATAATGTTTTATAAGTTGGAAGGCTGTAACTTCCATAATACATTGATGCAACTACATTTTTAAATAATGTATATCCAAGTATATTTCCAATTATTGCAGCTATAAGAGATATAATAACTGTTATAGTAAGATAGTGACATATAAAGTGGATTTTTGAATATCCCATTGCTCTTAACGTACCAATAACTGTTGATTCTTTTTGAATAGTATGGTTTATTGTAACAGCAAACACAAATGCCAATATTGTTATTAAAATATAAAGCAATATAATGATCATGCTTCTGTCACTTCCAATATCATCGCCTGTAAAATTTATAGCCGAATTTTCATATCTTGGAATATAAGTTTTAAGTTCATTTCCTGACATTGCAAGTTCTGTGACAAGTTTTTCCATAAATTTATCTGATTTTTTCTTTTCTTTAGTATCATTTGACGGTGCATCATTATACATCCATGAATAACTATATGTTTCATTGGCACTGATACTATAAAAAGTATTATCATTAACAACCGCCACACTAAACAATACTGCATCAAACATTAAATCAGTATTATTTGAAAACAATGCACTGTAATCTGAAAACGCAACTAAGCCTGTGATTTTCATTTTTTTATTTTCAATAGTAATGTAGTCACCAACGCTTAAATCGTTGTTATCTGCAAACATTCTGTCAAGACCAATTTCATTGTCCTCTTTTGGCATTTTGCCTTTCATAAGACAAATTTTATTTACATCTGTTCTATTTTTAAATATTCTTACAGTTTTATTCTTTTTCCCATTTTCCCTGGTCTTAGCAGGTGTATCTTTATAAAAATTTTCATATAATTTTACATCCGGTTTTTCAATTTTTGAAATTACATCTTTAGATATTTTTTTATCTGACGAGAAATTTCCCCATTCAATGTTATATTTATCAAAACTTCTATCATATGCAGTTTTCATGCTTCCACCTGCAACAAGAAATCCTGATATAAATCCTATTGTCAGTGTCATGAATAAAAAAAGTACAATATACTTTCCAAAATCACTTTTTAGTTCTCTTGGAATTCTTTTTATCATTGGATTTTTCAACTCTACACCTCCTACCATTCAAGGTCTGATGCGGAAACTTTATTTTCATTTTGTTTTATTGATTTTATTTTTCCGTCTTTAAGATTAACAACTGTATCAGCCATATTTTTAATGGCATCATTATGTGTAACAATAATAATTGTATTTCCATACTTTTTATTTACATCTTCAATAAGTTTTAAAATATCCTTTGAAGTATTGTAATCCAAAGCACCTGTTGGCTCGTCACACAACAAAATGTCAGGATTTTTAATAATAGCTCTTCCTATTGCAGTTCTTTGCTGCTGTCCACCTGACAACTGATTTGGAAGTTTGTTTTTATGCTCATACAATCCAAGTGTTTTTAACAGTTCTTCTATTTCCAATGGTTTATCACTTAAAAAAGCTCCAACTTCTATATTTTCCTTAACAGTAAGGTTTGGAATAAGATTGTACATCTGAAATACATATCCCAAATGTTTTCTTCTATATTCTGTCAGTTGCTTTTCATTCATATCCTTTGTTTTTTCGCCATCAATGGAAACATATCCATTATCAGCACTGTCAATTCCTCCGATAATATTAAGTAACGTGGACTTTCCGGAACCTGAAGGACCAAGCATGACACACATTTTTCCTCTTTCAACATCCAAACTTACATCTTTTATTACTTTTATTTTGTTACTTCCAACATCAAAACTTTTCTCTAAATTTTTTATTTCAAGAAACATACATCCTCCTTGTATTGCTATCATTTATAACACTTTTTATGGTTCTAAACTTTACTTTGGGAGTAAGATTTAGAACCATTTTTATTTTCCTTTTAAAAGAAAAAGCAACTGATTTATAAGAATAACTTCCTGTAAACCAGTTGCTTTTTAATTAGTGGCATCCTCTACATTTACTGCAATCTCCACCACACTGGAGAGATTTACCGTTTTTCTTGTCTTTAATCATGCTTCGCACAATTAAACAAACAATCAAAACTAAAACAACTAAAACTACAAATGTTCCTATCATTTTCTCCATATAAATCCTCTCCTTTCCTTTAAGTTAACTGCCCATATCAACTTATTTCACAATGACTTTTGGCAAAATTATGCCTTTTATTAATATTTTAAAGTTTTACTTTGTTTGTAAGGTCTAAATAGTAAGTAAATAAATGCTAATACAATAAGCAATGCTACTACTGACCAAACACCAAATGCTGCTCCTGTAAATAATGAACCAATCTGGTAAATACATAATGATACAAGATATGCTAAACCACACTGGTATCCAATTGCAAAGAAGAACCATTTTGTATTGTTCATTTCTCTCTTAATAGCACCCATAGCTGCAAAACATGGAGCACATAATAAGTTGAATACTAAGAATGAGTAAGCTGCAATAGCACTCATGCTACCTGCAAGTGTTCCCCAAACTTCCTGACCATCTTCTGCGATTTCAGAGCCAAATCCGAATAACATACCAAATGTACTAACAACATTTTCCTTAGCAATAAGACCTGTAACAGCTGCAACAGCCATCTTCCAGTCTCCCCATCCAAGTGGCTTAAAGATTGGAGCAATAACTCCACCAACTTTTGCCAAGATACTGTCATTTAACTGTGTTTCCATATCAAGCATACCGAAGTGTCCGTTAATCCAACCGAAGTTCATTAAGAACCAGAGCAAAATTGTTGAAAGTGTAATAATTGTTCCGGCTTTCTTGATAAATGACCATCCACGTTCCCACATACTTCTTAACACATTTCCTAATGTTGGTAAATGGTATGCCGGAAGTTCCATTACGAATGGTGCCGGATCACCTGCAAACATTTTTGTTTTCTTTAAAATAATACCTGATACGATAATTGCTGCAACACCTACAAAGTATGCACTTGGAGCTACCCACCATGCACCATCAAATAATGCACCTGCGATTAACGCAATAATAGGCAATTTTGCACCACAAGGAATAAATGTAGTTGTCATAATTGTCATTTTTCTATCTCTATCATTTTCAATTGTTCTTGAAGCCATAACTCCCGGAACACCACATCCACTACCAATAAGCATTGGAATGAATGATTTACCTGACAAACCAAATTTTCTAAAAATTCTGTCCATAATAAATGCTACTCTTGCCATGTAACCACATGATTCAAGTACAGCCAAGAAGAAGAACAATACTAACATCTGCGGTACGAAACCAAGAACAGCACCAACGCCGGCTACAATACCATCAAGAATAAGTCCCTGTAACCAGTCAGCACAATTTATAGCAACTAAAACTTTTTCAATTGCAGGTGGAATGATTTCACCAAACAATACATCATTTGTCCAGTCAGTTACAATTGTACCAATTGTTGTAACTGATACATAGTATACAATAAACATTACAACAGCAAAAATTGGAAGCGCTGCCCATCTGTTTGTTACTACTCTATCGATTTTGTCAGATACAGACAATTTTCCTTTTTGATTCTTTGTATAACATCCTTCAATAATTGAAGAAATATATTCATATCTTTCGTTTGTGAAAATACTTTCTGTATCATCATCAAATTCTTTTTCCAAAGTTTCAATATAGTTATCAACATTTGGAACTTCCTTCATATTTTCTACTATTTTATCATCTTTTTCAAGTAATTTAATAGCAAAAAATCTTTTCTGGCTTGCTGTTACATCTGCAGGTAATACTGCTTCAACATTTGAAACTATTTCTTCAACTTTGTCATTAAACTTATGAGCTATTTTATTTGCTCCCTTACCCTGTGCAAGCTTAACAGCTTTATTTGCAAGTTCTTTAATTCCGTTGCCTTTTAAAGCAGAAATTTCCACCACTTCGCAACCAAGCTTTTCTCCAAGCTTGTCAATATGTATCCTGTCGCCTCTTTTTTCAATAACATCCATCATGTTAATTGCCATGATAACAGGAATACCAAGTTCCATAATCTGTGTTGAAAGATAAAGGTTTCTTTCAAGGTTGGTACCATCAATAATGTTAATGATAGCATCAGGCGTTTCATTGATTAAGTAATTTCTTGCAACTACTTCTTCCAATGTATATGGTGATAAAGAGTAAATACCCGGTAAATCCATAAGTTTAACATCTTTATGACCTTTAAGCTTTCCTTCTTTTTTCTCAACTGTTACTCCCGGCCAGTTACCAACAAACTGATTTGAACCAGTCAGTGCATTAAACAAAGTTGTTTTACCACTGTTTGGGTTTCCTGCCAGTGCAATTTTAATTGACATAATCTTTTTCCTCCTAATGTTTGTTTTCACTATTTATTGTTAGTTTTTGCTAACTATAGTGTAAAAAAAATTATTCTACTATAATCATCTCAGCATCAGCTTTTCTAATTGACAATTCGTAATTTCTTACAGTTACCTCAATTGGGTCACCAAGAGGTGCAACTTTCCTTACGAAAATCTCAACATTTTTAGTAATTCCCATGTCCATAATCCTTCTCTTTACAGGACCTTCACCGGTAAGCTTAACAACCTTAACTGTTTCACCTACTTTTGCTTCTCTTAATGTCTTCATGAAAAAAGCTCCCTTCCTTAAATTTAAACCATAATCTTATTGGCCATGTCTTTGCCAATTGCGACTCTTGATTCCTTAACATTAACAATAACGTTGCCACCAATTTGTGATACAACTGTTACTTTTCCACCAACAACAAAACCTAAACTTTCTAAAAATCTCTTTGTTTCAGCTTTGCCACCGACTCTCATTATTGTTTTTTCTTCGCCAAGATCCACCATTGTTAAAGGCATCATATGTCCCTCTTTTCTTTTATGTATATATAACCAATAGTATTCTAACCTAAGTTAGTATAACCTAACGTTCATTAGAAGTCAATAACTTTTTCAATATTTTTTTGTTTGTTTCAAAAATTGAAATTCTTCTAATATTTTGTTATAATCGTCTTATATTTTATATAAGGAGCGTTTAAATGAAAAATAATGAATCTACAGAAATGTACTTAGAAACTATACTTGTTTTAAGTAAACAGCTTCCTGTAGTACGTTCAGTTGATGTGGCAAATGAACTGGGCTTTAAAAAATCCAGCGTTAGTATTGCCATGAAACATCTTCGTGAGAAAGAACTTATTACTGTTACGGACTCAGGTTTTATATATTTAACTGATGAAGGCAAAAAGATTTCTGAAATGATATATGACCGACACCAGTTACTTACTTCATTTTTTACAAAAATAGGTGTTTCAGAAGAAATCGCTTCTGAAGATGCCTGCCGTATTGAACATGTTATCAGTTCAGAAACAATCAATGCCATAAAAAAACATATTGAAGATATTTAAGAAGGTTGCATGGCAACCTTCTTATTATTTTGCCGGTGTTATAGTAATATTTTTTACTTCAATATCAGTTTTTCTTTTTATTACATCTTCAATCTGTGCTCTCTTATCATCTCCAATTTCTGCCTGGCTAATAACCACGTCGGCCTGATTATCATTTATTGTTACTACAACATCTGAAAATCCTTTTGCTTTTAATAATGTTTCAATTGTATTTTCAATCTCATTATTTTCAGTTAGTTTAACCATGGATTTTACTGCTTTTTTCTTTTCCTTTTCTGTTGCCACGTCATTATTAATCACTTCCAATAATGTTTCTTTATTTTTTGATCTTGTCTGTTCTTTATTTAGTTTTGCCTGTGCCATATAAGAACTAAATGTTGAGCCATTGGCAAGTACTGCTGAACCAGGCTCCACAGTTTCATCTTCCTCTGTGTCAAGGCTTTCTATATCATCTTTTCCATTTATTAATTTATCCTTTTCATATACTGAATCATATGTACTGTTACTTACTTTTTTTGCTGCACTTTTTTTATCAAAATTATTTGCATAATTCAAGTAACCGGCGACTGCAATTAATACCGCTAAAAAAGTAACTATAAACTGATTCTTTTTAAATATTTTTTTCATTTCTTCCCCCTAATTATTTTCTATTATTGTTATTTTATGAATGGGTACATCAAATAATGCACTTATCATATTAATAATTTCCTGTTTCTTATATTTAAGTTCATCTCCTGATGCAGTAATTGCCACTCCCTGTATTCTTGGATATATCTCTTTTATAACATAAGGATTATCCCCATCATCCTTATTTAGAATAACAGTTGTTTTTCTATTTGTTCCACTTCCATCGTTATTTGTGCTACTGTCTGTATCCTCCTTTACTATTTTTTCCGTGCCACATGAAAAAGTAATCATCACCTTAGTACCTGAAATGCCATCAATACTTTCAACCATATTTTTTATTTTATTTGTAATTTTATTTTCATAAGAATTTTCATTTTCTTGTTCCTGTACTTTTTCATCTTTGCTTTTTGATTCCTGTCCTACACTTTCAAAATATGTTAAACCAATTAATAATATTCCGGAAAAAATAAGTAATATGAGTTTTTGTTTTCCTATTTTTTTATTGTTACATATCTCTATTATTTTTTCATAAAGATTTCCCACGGCAGTTCTCCTTTATTTTACAATTAATAATCTTTTATATTGCTTAAGAAGAATATTTATTTAATAAATTTTATTTTGATTAATAAATTTATTCCTCTAAGTTTTTATTAAAGTTATTTTTTATTATTTTTTCTTGACAGTTTGCTCATATTTGTTTCTGTTTCACATATTCTTTCTGAAATTTTTGTTTTCATTTCATTTAGTTTTTTCTCAATGTTAATATTTCCTGTTTCCATATTCATAGAATAATTTTTCTCAATTATATCTGAAATATTATATTTACTTTTTTTCCAGTTTATAATTGGTGACAGCGCCGATACAATCAGCAAAAGTCCTGCAAATAATTTTATGTATTTTAGATACTGTTTTCTTGGAAATATATTAAGGAATAATGTTATTACCAATGTAAATATACATATATTCTTTATAAAATAATATAAAAAATCCATACTACTCCTTTCCCGTAACCATACAGATAATGGCTATACTTAAAATAAACAACACTCCAGTTCCAATAATAATTTTAGATAGCATTTTTATTCCTGTATTAAGAATACTTAAACTACCTGTTATTCTTTTATCTGCTATGGGTTGAACTAATGCTGTTGTTATCTGCACCGACAAACTATATATTTGAATTTTTAAAAATGGTACCATGCACAAAATCAAAATCGCAATAATGGCAAAAGTTCCTATTGTATTTTTTATAAGATTAACTGAGCCAAGTACAACACCTGTTAATGCGTCCGCCCCATCACCAATAACAGGCATTGAACCTACAAATTTTCTAATTGTAGTATTTTTTGCTCCATCAATTGCCGGCAACACCAAAGCCTGTATTATATTAAGTCCTGTTACTATTCCTATAAAAAACTTTATCAAAAAATTAATTATATTCTTTATGACGTCTGCTGTTTTTGACAAAAAATCTTCTGCACTTACATTATTTACTATACCTATTGCAACATAAATTTTTATAAGGGGAATGATGACATTCAAAAACACAAATTCCGCAACACCTATAACAACAAGTGTAAACTGATAAAATCCTGCCGCTGTAATCTGTCCTGTAATAGCCACTGATAGAAAATATCCCGGAATAATTCCATATAGAAAACCAATAATTAATTTTACAAACTCTACAGTTGTATTACTCATTGCATTAAACAAAGTAATTATTATAGTAATAACCACAAGATAACATATGTAAAATGCTGTTTCAGACACATTATTTTTTGTGAACACATTTGTAAAATTAGTAAAAAATGCTGACAAAATTATAACTATAATGATTTCGCCTAAAGTATGATATATAAATTTTGTATCTCCTATTGTTTTTTCATATATTAAATCTTTACATACCACAAAAACTTTTCCAAAATTACCGGTTATTATATAATTAATAAATTCTTTTCCTGATAATTTTGAATAGCCAGCCGTTGAAAGACTATTTTTTGCTGATGACAAATCAAAATCATCTAATGACACAATGTCGCTTCCATATACATGCCATGTTCCAGATAAAATCAACAAAAATATGGTCAATGCAATTGTTCTTTTTATATTTTTCATTTACAGCCTCTTTATTAGGATAATAAACCTGAAATTTTTGAAATTAACTCTACAAAAACAGGCATACTTATTGCAAGTATTGATATTTTTCCAAAAATCTGAACCTGATTAGAAATTGCACTGTATCCACAATCTTTTGAAATATCAGAAGCAATTTCAGCTATAAAAGTAATTCCTGTTATTTTAAGCAAAATTTTTATATACTCCCTGCTAATAGATGTCATTCCTGATAGTTTGTCCACAATAGAAGTAATGTGGTTTACTTTTAACAATATACATAGAAAAATAAACACTGCACCTACCACAGAAATCAGAATTCCATATTCAGGTTTAATTGATTTAAACTGTATTGCAATAAGAACTATAACAATACTTATTATTCCAACAGATACCATTTTTTCCTCACAACTGAAATAGTTTTTTTATAGTTTCAAACAAATCATATATATATGGAATAATCCACGTAAGCACCAACACAAGACCTGCAAGACTTGTCAAAAAAGCCTGTTCCTCCCTGCCACTATGTTTTAAAATCTGTCCTACAACTGATACTATTATTCCAACTGCCGCAATTTTAAAAATCAAACTAATTTCCATATATTTACCTTTTTCTTTATAATAATATTATCGAAATAAATGCTCCCAACAGAACACCTAACATTTTATAAATTTTACATTTTTCCTTTTTCTCTTCTAACAGAAAATTAATATACTCCTGAATATTGTCCATACATTCCTGTATATTTCTAATTTGTGTTTCTCTGTCAGTAATTCCCAGATTACTGCCAAATTCTTCTATACACCCCAATTCTTCCCTACTTAATTTTGTTGTTTCTGAAAGATTTTTTTTCACACTTGCATCCCATGCTTTTTGCAAACTTCCTTTTCTCTCTTTTTGATATGTAATTACACCTTGATAAAATCTTTTTATTGTGGAATTTTTTAATTTGATTTTTGACATTGCCACGTTTATTGTTTCATTATTATGTTTTATTTCTCCTTTTAAAAACAGTAAGGATTTTTTAAAACTTTTTAATACTTCTATTCTATTTAAAAATTCTTCACTTAATGAAAAACCTAAAAGTGTGGAGGAAATTAATATAACAATCATCCCTGTAAATTTTAAAACCATTCATACTCTCCTATTTTTTTTATAACAATTTTTGTTTTAAACATATTTAATACTTCATCACCTATTTTTTGTCTTATATCACCAATGGTTGTACCATGTATTGTTGCAATAATGGAAACACCACTTATTGATGCGTATTTAATTGCTTCAATATCATTCTTGTTTCCAATCTCATCCACTGCTAAGATTTTAGGTCCCATTGTCCGTATTGCCATAATGATTCCTTTAGCTTTACTGCTGTTGCTGATAATGTCCGTTCTCTTTCCCAAATCAAAAGTTGGGATTCCATTTAAGCATCCTCCAATTTCGTTTCTTTCATCAATTACGCATATACATGTCCCAACCACATTTTCGCTAACACTTTTAATAATGTCTCTCAATAATGTAGTTTTTCCAAATCCAGGTGGAGAAATTATCAGAGTATTGTTAATAATACTCTGATTTTCATTAATAATCTTGTCAATAATTTTGTTGCTACATCCAGTAACTATATTTTTAACTCTAAAATTTATATATCTAATGTTTTTTATCACAGATTCCCTGTCAAGATTTTTTGTTATGTATCCTCCAAACCCCATCCTATGACCACCCGGTAAAGTTAAATAACCTTCTTTAATATTTTCTTCATAGGCAAATGCCGAGTAATCTGTTGCAATGTTAAATGTGTCATCTATATCCTTTGGTGTTACTACGCATTGCTGTAATATGTGTTCTCCATCCTTTTTGTAAACAATCAACGGTTGATTTACCCGCAGTCTGATTTCAAAAATTTCACAATCAAATTCTTTAACTAAAGCCTGTCTCATCTTATTGTTAAAATAATCCAAAACATTTTTCATTTTCATAATCCTCTTATGAAAATATATGACAAAGTAACCGGTTTATTCTATTTACTTTTATTTTTTTATATTGTAATATTTAAATAGTAATGATTTACTATAAAACAGAAAGGAAAACAGAAAGGAAAACAGAAAGGAAAATGAAAATGCAAAAGAAAAAAATAATATGCCATGTTTTAGTATTTGTCATGTTTATATGTATAGGATATTATTCCTCAGTAAACATACACAATATTTTACATGCTGATGAAGGTACAGGCACACCATCAACGGATGTAAGTAATCCTACTATTAGTGCTATTACAAGTATTAAGTTATCTGAGAAATCAATTAGTATTACTCAGAGCAAAAAGGGAATTTTAAAAGCAACAATAAAATACGATAAGAATACTTCCCTTCCAAAGGAAACTGTTTTATGGAAAAGCAACAACACAAGTGTTGCAACAGTTAACAAAAAAGGAATTGTAAAAGCAATAAATTCGGGCACTACCTACATTATATGTATGAGTAAAAGTGGAGATGTTAAAGCCAGATGTAAAGTTGTTGTAAGAGCACCTTACAATAAAATAAAATCCATTAAATTTACTCAAAAAGAAATCAAAATAAATGTTTATAACAAACGTACTCTCGTTCCATCTATTCAATATGGACCGAATACAAAGTATAAAAAAGAGCCGGTAGTCTGGTCTTCTACTGACAATAAAATTTTAACCGTAAAAAACGGAACCATAAAAGCTAAGCAAAAAGGAACTGTTTATGTTAAAGTAAAATCAAAATATACAAACAAAACAGCAAAATGCAAAGTTACTGTAACAAAGAAATTAAAATATATAGCGTTTACTTTCGATGATGGTCCTGGAGATTATACGGACAAACTTTTAAATGCCCTTGAAAAGAATCACAGCAAAGCAACTTTCTTTGTTCTTGGAAACAGGGCAAAAGTCTACCAAAAGCAGTTAAAACGCGAGTTTCATCTTGGCATGGAAATTGGAAGCCACACATGGTCACATCAGAATTTAAATGCCATTTCAAAGAAACAGATAAAAAGTGAAATTTTCAAAGCAAGAGATGCCATTAAAAGTGTTACAGGTCAAAAGCCTACACTTCTAAGACCACCATATGGTAACTATAATCCAACGGTTTCAAAAAATGCAGGAGTTCCAATGATTTATTGGTCTGTTGATACTGAAGATTGGAAACATAGAGATGCAAAATATATTTGCAACTACATAATGTCACATGCACATGATGGAGAAATCATATTGTTACACGACATTCATCCTACTTCTGTTGACGGCTTTATAAAAGCACTTCCAAAGCTTCGTAAGAAAGGTTTTGAATTGGTTACCGTAAGCGATTTATATAGTATCAAAGGCAAAAAATTAAAAAATGGTGTAATGCACTTTGGGCCAAACAATGACAAATAAAATTTATTACTAGAAATAAATTTACTTAATTGTTTCATTCAAAAAAGACTAAAATTAAGTTATTACAATACTTAATTTTAGTCTTTTTATTTTATCCTCATATGTAAAATTATTGCTACATTTTTATTATGCTACTAAGTTTTCAGTCAAGTTTCCTTTTCCTTTAACAGTAAACTCACTTTTTTTACACAGATATTAATAAGGTGTACTACTTATGATATGGCTGATTGTTTATGATTCTATAACTTCTATAAATTTGCTCAAGTAATATCACTCTCATCAACTGATGTGGAAATGTCATATTTGAAAAACTAAGTTTAAAATCCGCCCTGTCTGATATGGATTTGTGAAGACCAAGTGAGCCACCAATAATAAAAATAATATGACTTTTTCCCTGTATTCCAAGATTATTGATTTTGTCTGCAAGTTGCACCGAATCAAGTTGCTTTCCTAGAATTTCAAGAGATATAACATATGCGTCATCAGGAATATATTTCATCAATCTTCCTGCTTCTTTTTCCTTAACTATATCTGCCTCTGTATCCGAACAGTTTTCATTGGTCTTTTCATCCTGCACCTGTATGATATTTAATTTACAATATCTTGATAATCTTTTACTATATTCATTTATTGCCTCTGTATAGAACTTTTCTTTAATTTTTCCTACTGTTAATACGGTAATCTTCATTTTCTGCTCCTTAGTCTGATTTCCTACATATTATATAACTTTTTTTAAGTAAAAAACAATCTTTTTAAACTATTAATATATTGTTTTCGGACAATCTTTCTTGTGAAAGATATACTAATAGTATATAATGTATGCAAGATTATAATTTAGGGAGATAAAGTTATGAATGAAATTAATAATAAAATAAGTATTGACGAAACAAATAATAACGAAATGAATAACTCTGAGATAAATAATGTTGAACCGGCTAATACAACACCATCTAAGGATGAAACATCAGATTCTACAGTTGAATCATCAGAATTTAAGAAAGAAAGCTCTGATTTCAATCAAGAGGATGATATCAACATCAAAGATTTTCAGGAAAGCCTTACAGACTATACTACCAACGAAGTTCCATCTTTTGTGAGATTATCTGACAAATATAAAGATATTACATCTTCTGCATTTACAATGCTTTTAGTTGGTGGAGTTGGATTTACACTACTACTGCTTGTTATTTTTGATGTTATATCTTTACCTATTAGTTCTTCTACTTCATGGTTATTTGATTCTGTAATGGGTGGAGTATTTATAATTTTTATTATTGCAGGTATTGTATCATTTATGCATGCAAAGCAGGTTAAAATTGATGCCAAAAAAGAAGATGCATTAATCGAAGAATTATTAGAATGGGCTGATGAAAATATAAAAAAAGAAGATTTAGACAAAGGACTTGATTTAAATGATCCTGAAGAACTTTTATATTTTAACCGCTATGACAAGATTAAAGATATGCTTATGCGAAATTTTGAAAATGCTGATGAAGCATTAATCTGTGAGTATTCTGAACAGATTTACAATAAAATATACGAATAAAAAACTGGTGCGAGAGTGTGAAAGTTTTTCTGTAAATTAAATATTTAAATATAATTAATAGGC
>URQO01000047.1 GCA_900550135.1 uncultured Eubacterium sp. | reverse complement strand
AGGATTTATCGGACCGGTGAACCAGAATGCAGACTGTATCGTTTTATTTGACCGTTCTTTAAAGGGAACAACAAATCTTGTCTGCGGCGCCAATGAAGTGGATTATCATTACACAGGCCTGAATATGGAGCGCGAGTTCCCGGATGCAGAGTATGTTGATCTTGCAAAAGTTGTGGTGGGCGGTATCTGCCCATGCTGCGGTAAGAAATCACTGACCATTTCCCGTGGTATTGAGGTTGGTAACATCTTCCAGCTCGGAACGAAATACACCAAGACCATGAACATGACCTATGTGGACAAAGATGGCATAAGCAAAAATCCAATTATGGGTTGCTACGGTATTGGTGTAGGACGTATGGCTGCTTCAATTTGTGAAGTAAGACATGATGACTATGGCCCAATCTGGCCTATTACAATTGCACCATGGCAGGTACATCTTTGTTGCTTACGTTCAGATGATGCAGAATGTAAAGCATATGCTGACAAGTTATATGAGACACTTCAAAACAAAGGCATTGAAGTAATCTATGATGACAGAAAGGCAAGACCGGGAGCAATGTTTGCAGATGCAGATTTGCTGGGTGTTCCTGTAAGAGTGGTTGTAAGTCCACGAAACTTAAATGAGGACGTAGTTGAGATTTCAACAAGAGACAAGCAGATAGATAAGCAAAAAACTCCTACAGCAGATGCAGTTGCAGAAGTTGAGCGCATTATTAAAGAGTTGACAGATGATATTTACGAAAATGTAAAATAATTAATAAGAGGAACAGTAAATTTATGATTTACTGCTCTTCTTTTATGTAGAAATAAAATTAAGCAACTTTTTTAAAACTAATAAAGAAAGTTTATTACAAAGTTTGTTGTGTTTTAGTATCTAAACTTACAAGAAAAAATATAGACAAATCGAAAGAGAATAATATGAGTAAATATAAATTAATCGCATTTGATATGGATGGCACTTTGCTAAACTCAAACAAAGAAATATTACCGGGCACATTAAAGGCAATAGAAAAAGCATTTGATAATGGTAAGGAGGTAGTTATATGTACCGGCAGATGTATAGCTGAACTTAATCAATACATTAAGCAGATTCCGGGACTTAGATACATTATAGGTGTAAGCGGAGCCTTGGTTTATGATATAAAAGAAAAAAAGGCAATATATGACAATCCTTTAAAGCCAAATCAGATAAACAGTATTTTAGATGTAATAAAAGAAGTGGATGCAATGCCACATATTCTAACAGAAAAATCAATTGTCCAGACAAAGGATGCTGAAAATATGGATCATTTTCATATGGGAGTGTATGCACCTTTGTTTGAACAGGTTGCCACAAAAGTTGATGATATATTTGAATATTACAAACAGCAGCAGATGAATGTGGAAAAGTTGAATGTATATCACGCCAATCTAAAGGACAGAGATAATACAAGAGAAAAATTGCAGAATCTGGATTTGGTACTTGCAAATGCAGAGCAGACTTCCATTGAAATATCAGCAAAAGGTACAACAAAGGGCACAGGTTTGGAAAAACTTTGCCGGTATCTAAATATCAATATAGAAGAAGCAATTGCCGTAGGGGATGCTGACAATGATCTCGATGTACTGAAAAAAGCAGGCCTTGGCATAGCCATGGAAAATGCCAATGCCAATGTAAAAGCTGTAGCTGATGTGGTGGTTGGAGATTGCAACAGTGATGGCTGTGTTACTGCAATTGAACAATATTTGCTAAAATAATTAAAAAAATTATCGTTGAAGTTGAACAATATTTGTTAAAATAATTAAAAAATATTTATTGTTGCAATTGAAGAATATCGATAATAATAAAAAAAATGTTATTCTGTTAATCGAATAACATTTTTTGATTTAATAATGTTTGCCTGCCCATTTGCCTTTTTTCTTATTAGGATTGTTTTTCTTTGGGGTTTTGCTTGGCGAAAACACTACAGAATCCAAAAACATGGCAATTTTTGTCATATTATCCCGATATGCTTTTTTGGCAAAAATAAAATAAACTACAAATACGCATGCAATAACGGCAATATTGGCACGCTGGGTTGGAAGACCAAGAAACAAACCAATGATAGCAATGTAACAAAGTAAAATGGTAATGTTAAAAACAGGAGCCATGCAAATCATTCCTTTGATAGCTGTTTTGCCGTTCTTTTCAACAATCTTTCCTGTAAATACTTCTGTAATAGGTGCAAAAAAGTTTTTGTGTTCAATACCATCTTCATGATATGCAGTGATTTTTTTCTTTTCTTTGTTGTAAGACAGGTGAATACCCAGCTGATTCTTGTCAAAATCCCCAACACCCCATATAGAGTAAGTGTTCTCTCCATCTTGGTAGTAATTTGCCCGTTTCAAATTGCTTTCCAATTTGCTGATGGGAAAATTGGAACTTAAATTTACAAATTTCATGATAATCATCCTATAATAGCAATTCTTGAATGCTATTGTCCTTTCGTAAAATATAAGAACATTATATTACAATATATTAAAAAATACAAAATGAAAATCTTTTTCAAATTTATTGACATTTGAAAAGCACAAGAGTAAAATAAAGTGGCAAAAATGAAAAAGGTTTTCAATTTCAGGAGGAAAACATGGCAGGAAAATATAAAACAAAACAACAATCTGCTATTTTAGATTGCTTGAAGTTGCATGAAAAAGAATATGTAACAGTTACAGATATAGAAAAATATTTAAAGGAAAATGGCTGTGCCGTTGGACTTACAACTATTTACAGACACTTGGACAAAATGGAAAAGGATGGCATTGTTGCCAAAATCAATGTAGAAAAACAGCAGGGTGCCTGTTATCAGTATGTTTTAGAGGATAATGAGGATGGCTTCTACATAGAGTGCGAAAAATGTGGGCAGGTTACAAAAATGTCCTGCCATCATTTAGCAGAACTGTACAATCATGTTAATGAAGACCACCATTTTACAGTCAATCCTAAGAAGACAGTATTTTATGGTAGATGTGACAAGTGTAAAGACCAGTGCTAGGAGGATGATGGTATCTTGCTGTACCATTGAACATAGATGAAAGTAATTAAAAAAATATTATGTTTTGTGATAGTTTTAACCCTTTGTCTGTCTTTGACAGCATGTGGCGGCAGTAACAAAACTGAAAAAAAACAGTATAAATTAAAAGTAATGACTACTTTATTTCCATATTACGATTTCGCAAGGGCAGTAATTGGGGATATAGACGATATAGATTTGCAGTTGCTTGTTTCACCGGGACAGGACGACCATTCCTTTGAACCTACACCAAAAGATGTAGTGGCAATAAATCAGGCAGACTTGTTTATATACAATGGTGGCTCTATTGAAAATTGGGTAGACACAGTGATAGACTCCCTGGATAATAAATCCCAGCAGCAAATGAGAATGATGGATGAAATCGGACAGGAGAGATTGTTGGGCGAAGAGGAAGAAGAGGGAGTGTTTGCTGTAAGCGACCACGACCATGAACATGAGGATTCTCACAGTCATTCAAAAGATGAAACCGATGAACATTCACAGTCAGAAAACACAAGTGAACAGGAGGATTTTTTTCACGCTGACGAAGAGTTGGACGAGCATATATGGACTTCTCCTGCCAATGCAGAGATTTTGGTAGACAGTATTTGCCAAAAACTGTCCAAGATGATGCCGGAATACAAGACACAGTTTAGAAAAAATGCAGACAAGTATATTAAACAGATAAAACAACTTGATACAAAATTTAAGAATATTACATCAAAGGCAACTCATAAAGAAGTAATTTTTGCAGACAAGTTTCCAATAAAATATTTTGCAAAAGAATATGGATTAAAATATTACGCTGCTTTTGCAGGATGTAGTGGTGATACAGAGCCAAGTGCAAAGACTGTGGCATTTTTAATTGACAAGGTAAAAAAGAATGATGTTAAAGGCATATTTTATTTGGAGTTAAGCAGTACAGCAATGGCAGACACAATTTGTCAGGACACGGGAACAGTGGCATATCAGTTTAATTCCTGTCACAATATTACAAATGAGCAGTTTAAGGCAGGAGTGACATATGTGCAGCTGATGAAGGAAAATGCAAAGATTCTTGAGAAGGCTCTTAATTAGGAAAATGTAAAGATTCTTAAAAGGTTTTAAATTAGAAAAATGTAAAGATTCTTAAAAAAGCCCTTAATTATGAAAAGGTGGAGATATAAATGAAAGATAATACAATTTTTGAATTTGACAATGTAACACTTGGTTATGAAAATACCGTTGTTGCAAAAAATCTAAATTTTAAAATAGACAAAGGAAACTATCTTTGTATAGTTGGAGAAAATGGAACAGGAAAAAGTACACTTTTAAAAACACTTATTGGTCTTATAAAGCCCATTAAAGGAAAAATAAAAGTTAATATGGGAATAAGCTTAAAGGGAATAGGTTATTTGCCACAGCAGACTATGGCACAGAAAGATTTTCCTGCCAGTGTTTGGGAAGTGGTGTTGTCAGGATTTTTAAATAAATTCCATAAAAGTCCATTTTATTCCAAAAAGGACAAAAAAGAAGCCATGGAAAATATGGAAAAACTGGGTATAACAGATTTGAAAAAAAGATGCTATCGAGAGTTGTCCGGAGGTCAGAAGCAAAGAGTGCTTTTGGCGAGAGCATTGTGTGCAACAGATAATGTGCTGATACTTGACGAGCCGGTAACAGGACTAGATCCGGCAGCAGCCATGGATTTGTATGCACAGATAAAAAAAATCAATGACGAAGGAGTTACAATTATTATGGTAACGCACGATATAAAAAATGCCTTAATATTTGCAAGTCATATTTTACATTTAGAGCATGATAAAGAATTTTTTGGAACAGTGTGTGAATATAAAAAATCTAACATATCCAATGCTTTTTTAGGAGGTGGAACAAATGATTAGTGAGATGTTTTCATATGATTTTATCCAAAGAGCATTCATAGGTGGAGTGTTGGTATCATTATGTGCTGCACTGCTTGGTGTCAGCCTTGTGCTGAAAAGATATTCAATGATTGGTGATGGATTGTCACATGTGTCATTTGGAGCATTATCAATTGCCATTGCCTGTGGCATAGCACCACTTAAGTTTGCCATACCTGTAGTAATTGTGGCAGCATTTCTATTACTACGACTTGCAGAAAAAGGCAAGATGCGAAGTGACGCAGCCATAGCCATGGTATCGGCATCAGCCCTTGCCATAGGTGTTATTGTTACATCGCTATCTACAGGCCTTAGTACTGACATATACAGTTATATGTTTGGTAGCATCCTTGCAATGTCAAAGGAAGATGTGGCAGCCAGTGGTGTGCTATCCGTTGTGGTTTTATTGCTTTTTGTGGTGTGCTATCACAAGATTTTTGCAGTAACATTTGACGAAAGTTTTTCAAAAGCAACAGGTGTAAAAGTTGGAGCCTACAATACCATTATCTCAATATTAACAGCAGTAACAATTGTTGTAGGAATCAAAATGATGGGAGCAATGCTTATATCAAGTCTTATTGTTTTTCCGGCACTTACATCTATGAGAGTATTTAAAAGTTTTAAATCAGTAACCTGGTGCTCAGGCGTTTTATCAGTGTTAAACTTTACTATTGGACTGTTGTGTTCCTATGGATTTTCAATACCTGCAGGAGCCAGCGTAGTAGTTTCAAGTCTTGTTATGTTTATTATTTTTATATTTGTGGAAAAAGTGGTAAACTTAATTGATAAGAATCGCTAAAAATGATGAATAGATAAATTATAAATTTAAACTCTGAAAAGAAGAGAGGGAGTATAACTCTAAAAAGAAAAGAGGAATCATATGGACGTAAATAAATTTCTTGATGAATTAGATAAATTATTTGAACAAAAAAGAATAAGTGACGTTGAGCCTTTTTTGAATATAAATATGGATAAGGCAAAAGAGGAAGATGATAAATCAGCACAATTTACTATATTAAATGAAATGATGGGATTTTTCAGAGACACAAGTAAATACGAAAAATCCATAAAGGCCTGTCAGCAGTGTATTCAACTGATGAAAAGTATGGGCATTGAACATACGGTAGACTATGCTACTGCTCTTCAAAATGTAGCAAATGCATACAGGGCAGCAGGTATGTTAAACGAATCACTTGAATACTATATGGAAACTTTCAAAATTTATGAGGCAAATATAGATAGTGGTGATTACAGATTTGCCAGTTTAAACAACAACATTGCATTATTGTATCAGGAGATGGGCAACTACGAAAAGTCTGTGGAACATTTGAAAAAGGCACTGGCAATTATAAAAAATATTCCTGATGCGCAAATCGAAGTGGCAACAACTGAGTCAAATCTTGGGGCATCATTAATAGAAATTGGAAATATACCAGAAGCAGAATGGTATCTAAATAATGCATTGGAGATTTATCAGAAGGATACAGTAAAAAACTTTCATTACAGCGCGGCTTTGTCAGCTATGGCCACAGTCAGATGTAAGCAAGAAAATTATAAAGAGGCAATAGAGCTATACAAGGAAGCCTTAGATGAGATAGAAATAAATATGGGCAAAGGAACAGCTTATGCCATTACCAAGGATAATCTGGAAAAAGCAGTTGAAGCCTATAACAGACAAAATATAGACATGGATCAGGAACCTGATGATATGCAGGAAGAAAAAAATCAAATAGAAATATCAGGTATAGAGTTGTCAAAAAAATTTTATATGGAATATGGAGACTCAATGATAAAAGAAAAGTTTCCTGAATATGTAGATAAAATCGCAGTGGGTCTGGTTGGCGAAGGCTCTGAAAGATTTGGATTTGATGATAAATATTCTATGGATCATGACTTTGGACCGGGATTTTGCATGTGGGTAACAAAGTCTACTTATACCAAAATCGGACAGCAGCTACAGGAAGAATATGACAAGTTGCCTAAAACATACATGGGTGTTACAAGACGTGACACAGCCATGGCAAAAGGCAGGGTAGGTGTTAGCCTGATAGGAGATTTCTATGAAAAATATACTGGATTCAGACAAAGTCCTGACAGTATAGATGGTTGGCTTACAATTGATGACAGTCAGCTTGCCACTGTCACAAATGGTGAAATATTTAAGGATGGCGAAGGCATATTTACTGACATTAGAAAACATTTTATGAAACAACCGGAAAAAGTCAGACTGGTAAATCTTGCCAAAGAACTTTCCGGTATGGCACAGACAGGTCAGGCAAATTACGGTCGCTCAATGGGAAGAAAAGACTATATAACCGCCAATTTATGCATTTCAAAATTTGCAGAACATGCCATGAAGTGTCTGTATATTTTAAATAAAAAATATGCACCTTACTACAAATGGTTGTTTAAAGGAACAGAAAAATTTGCAGTACTTCCTGAACTGAGATTTTTAATAGTTGATTTGATTGATGCAAAAGATCAGAGGGAAAATTGGGAAAATTACAGCTATAAAAATACAGAAATAAATCCTGATGATGAAAAGTCAGTAATTATAGAAAAGATTGCAAATCTTGTTATATATGAATTGAAAAATCAGGGTATTATAAGAGAAATTTATTCAAACTTTCTTGATGAATATGTGGCACCTGTTATGGAAAAGGCAAACTATAATAGAGATGCAGTTATTGATGAAATTATAAAATTGGAATTTGAAGCATTTGATAAGGTGGAAAATGAAGGTGGTCGTGCTGAATGTCAAAATGACTGGCCATACTTTTATGTAATGCGAAAGAGCCAGTACATGACATGGACTGATGACATGCTACTGACAATCAGGGATTTGTGGCTTGAAAATAAGGCAAATGGCTGGAACATGATTACGGAAAAATATGGTCGTATGATGGAAAGCACAGCTCCTGATGAATACGAAAAGCTAAAAGAGTATTTCCCAAAAAGGTCTGAAAAGACAAAAGCCATAGTTGACCAAATTGCCGATATACAGGTTCAGTGGATGGAAGATTTTGCAAAAGAATATCCAAAACTTGCATCACAGGCAAGAAACATTACCAGTCAGACAGATTCTTTATATGACACAAGTTATGAAACTTATTTAAAAGGAGAACTTCTCACATATTCAGATACACTGCTTAAAATGTATGCTGAATTTATAATTGACCTTTATAACAGACAGGAAAACCTTGCAAAATTAACTATAAGAAATACAGTAAATCTGCAAGGTTATGAAAGTCTTGAAAAGGCTGAAGAAAGTCTATAATAAAATTGAGTTTTTTATAGGCTGTTATAGATACCAAAAAAATAAATGACAGATGTGATAACATATAGGTAAATACTAAGAAACAGTAAATGACAGAAGTCATATCATACAGATGAATGGAGCATATTATGGGATTTTTACCGATTTCAAAAGAGGACATGAAAGAACAGGGCATAGAGCAACTGGATTTTGTATTTGTAATAGGAGATGCCTATGTGGATCATCCTTCTTTTGGACATGCAATTATCAGCCGTGTACTTCAGGCACATGGATATACAGTGGGCATTATTTCACAGCCTGACTGGAAAGATGACAACAGCATCAACATACTTGGAGAGCCAAGACTAGCCTTTTTAGTAATGAGCGGGAATATGGACTCCATGGTTAATCATTATTATGTATCAAAAAAGAGAAGAGACAGTGATGCCTACACACCGGGCGGTGTTATTGGAAAACGCCCTGACCACGCAGTTGTGGCATACTGCAATCTGATAAGACATACTCACAAAGACAAACCAATTATTATAGGTGGCATAGAGGCAAGTCTTAGAAGAATGGCTCATTATGATTATTGGAGTAACAGTTTTAAAAGGTCTATTTTACTGGATGCACAGGCAAATCTTATTTCCTACGGAATGGGCGAAAAGTCTATAGTTGAAATAGCAGATGCATTAAATAGTGGAATGGATGTAAAAGACATAACATATATTCCGGGAACTGTGTACAAAACAAAAGATTTGTCGCTGGCATATGACCCAATTGTATTGCCATCTTATGATGACATGAAGATGGATAAATTGGAATACGCAAAAAGTTTTAAAGTGCAAAGTGAAAACACTGACCCATTTAATGGAAAAACATTGGTGGAACCTTATCCAAATGGAATGTATGTGGTACAGAATCCACCACAGATGCCATTGACAAAAATGGAAATGGATGACGTGTATGACTTGCCATATGAAAGAACTTACCATCCATCCTATGAAAAAGACGGTGGAGTGCCTGCAATTGCTGAAATACAGTTTTCGCTAATCAGCTGTAGAGGCTGTTTTGGAGCATGTAGTTTTTGTGCACTGACTTTTCATCAGGGAAGAATCATACAAACAAGAAGTCAGGAATCTATTATAAAAGAGGCAAAGAAAATTATAGAAATGCCAAACTTTAAAGGATACATTCATGATGTAGGGGGGCCAACAGCCAACTTTTATCACCCTGCCTGTAAAAAGCAGTTAAAGTCAGGTGTATGTAAACATAAACAGTGTCTGTGGCCAAAACCTTGTGCGAACCTTGACACAGATCATAGTGAATATTTGAAACTTCTTCGTAAACTGAGAGAACTACCAAAGGTTAAGAAGGTGTTCGTACGTTCAGGTATACGATTTGACTATATTATGGCAGACAAGGATAAAAACAGTACATTCTTTAAAGAGTTGGTTCAGCATCATATCAGTGGACAGTTAAAGGTTGCACCGGAGCATATTTCCGACAAAGTTCTTTCATATATGGGAAAACCGGAAAATTGCGTTTACGAAAGTTTCATTGACAAGTATTACAAGCTCAATGAAAAAGCAGGTAAGAAGCAGTTTGTTGTACCTTATTTGATGAGTTCACATCCAGGCTCTGATATGAAAGAAGCTGTAAAACTTGCAGAGTACCTTAGAGATATAGGATACAATCCACAACAGGTACAGGATTTTTATCCAACACCGTCTACCATGTCAACGGTAATGTACTATACAGGAGTTGATCCAAGAACCATGGAGCCAGTGTATACACCAAAGAATCCACACGAAAAAGCAATGCAGAGAGCTTTAATGCAATATAGAAATCCGGCAAATTATGAGCTGGTAAAAGAAGCATTGCATATTGCCGGAAGAGAAGACCTGATTGGATTTGGTCCTGAATGTTTAATCAAACCAAGACAGTTTAGAAAAGACATTGACAGAATAAATAAAAATACATCAGGAAAGAATAAAGATGGCAAAAATACTTATGTTGGCAATAATTCTTCTAAGTCAGGAAGGGGTGGAAAAAATCAGGGAGGCAGAAATTCTTCAAAGGGTGCAAATAACCAAGGAGGCAGAAATTCTTCAAAGGGTGCAAATAACCAAGGAGGAAGAAATTCTTCAAAGGGTGCAAATAACCAAGGAGGAAGAATTTCATCAAAAGTAGCAAAAAGTAGAAATAACCAAAAAAGTTTTTCTAAATCAGTAAATAGTGGAAAATCAGGAAAGAAAAAAGGAGCAGGAAACAGACGAAAAGGAAGCAGATAAGAAATGTTTTCTGAAAATATATGAATAAAGGAACGTTGTAAGCAAAAGAAAGGTTATCCCATAGGTTAATGGATAACTTGCCTTAACAACGTTCCTTTGTTGTACTATCTGACAATATATAAATATAATTTCTCGATAATCACAAGAAAAAATACAAGAACAATTGCCAGCAATACAATAATAGAATATTTTGGAATGATTAAAAATAATAATCCAAAAATAAATAGTTCCAACACTAATATAGCCAATTTTATTTTTTGAAAAACTTTAATTTCGCTACTGTCTAAATTGCGTTTTTTATTATTTATAGGTTTTGTAATGCACAAATATATAAAGCAGCAAAAAGAAAAAGCTCCAATATAAATAAAAAAAGAATATAAGTATTGGTATGATAACAACACTGCAAGAATAATCAAATTAGATATAATGTAACAAACTATTCTTGAATGTGAATGAATGCCACCGCAATATGAACGAAGTGGCATAAAACATACTAAAAAAATAACTAAAGCCCAAAACTGATGAACAATAAGCGCTATTACAAGGGAAGTAATCAGGTTGATAAATAGCATTAAACCGTTGTTTAATCCATATATGTATACATCCCTGTCATATTTGAGAAGTTTTTGCTCGTCCATTTTGGAGATGATTTTATCAGTATATTTCATAATTAAAATCTTCTGAATGTTTTGTATGATTCAGGCAATTTTTCTTCGTGTACTACATACCAGCATCTCTGATTGGCTGCAACTGTTACAATAGCAAGAGCAAATGTAGCCAATGAAGAAAGTGAAGCACGCTGTACTTTAGCTTTTAAATTTTTTAACATTGTTTTCATAGTAATACCTCCTTTTGAAGTGGATTATAAAACAAAAAAACGAAAAATAGGTGCAAGGTGTCAAGATTTGTAGGTTGGCTGTAAAAATTTGTAGTTTAAGTAATAAATAAAAAATGCACCATCTAAACAAATAATAGTATATTGTGTTGATACTGTAGAAATGTTATTATGAATTTAATAGTAAATGGGCAGGGAAATATATGGTTAATGTAGTAATATGTGATGATGATAAGAAACTGACAAAAGAATATCGGGATTATGTTAGTGAAATGAAAGATAAAATATCTCAACTCACTGTGTATAATTCGGCTCAAGAACTTTATGATGATTTGAATTTTTTTGGAAAAAGTTTTGATATTTTTTTATTGGACATAGAGATTGGCGATAAATCAGGAATAGATTTGGCGAAGAAAATAAGGGAAAACGATAAAAATGCAATTATTATTTTCATGACAAGTTATCCTCAATATGCTCTTGATACTTTTCAGGTTGTAACATTTGATTTTTTAGTAAAACCGGTTACAAAAGAAAAAATGCAGACCGTGTTAAACAAGGCAATTGAGTATATAAGTTTATCAAAACAAAATTTTTCGTTTTCATTTAAAAAGGACAGATACAGTATTCCATTTAACAAGATATGTTACATACAAAAAAGAGGTAGAAAAGCATACATATATACTGATAAAAAGACCTATGAGTGTAATCTGAATTTGAAAAAAATATGGGAAAAACTGGAAGAAAAGTCTTTTGTATCTATTGGAAACTCGTGTATTGTTAACATAAGCAAAATAGAAGAAATACAATCAGAACACGTAATACTGGAAAATGATAAAAAACTGGTAGTTTCAAGAGAATATCGTACAGCTCTTAAAAAGAAACACTTAGAATATTACAGGGAGCAAATGTAATGTTAGGATTTAATTGTTTAATAAATTGTATAGATTTTTATATTGCATACAGATTTTTTTCGCTGTTTAGCGGAGACAATCGAAGAATCAACAAGAAGAAATGTATTGGAATTTATTTTATTTGTGTTGTGGGATTAACTTTGTCCAATACAGTGAAGGTAGCAAACATAAATCTTTTGGTAAGTATGACATCAATAGTAGCATATAGTATTACATTTGTTTTTAGAAAATTTTTTGGAATAATAATTCCCATCTCATATATTGCACTTGGAATGGCAGCAGAGGTTGTATCTTTTGTAATATTGCAGAATATAGACAGAAAAACAGATGGCAATGTGGACTATATTGTCAGTTCTTTATTGTGTGAAATATTTAGAGCAATTATTGTTTTTGTTATAGGAAGAATAATTAAAAACAAACTACAAAAGTTACCACCCAAAATAAACGTTTTATTAATAGGGATTCCATTAATCAGTGTTTGTGTATGCTATATTATGATTGATATTTTGAAAATATATAACAATTCTCAAGGTGACATATTATGTCTGGTTGTAGTTACACTTTTGTTTGTTTTAAACATACTGGTTTTTGAAATATTTGATAAACTTTTGCAGATAACAGAAGAAAAGAATCAACAGGAAATAATGCTTGTAGAGGCTAAAGCAAAAGAGCAGTATTATCAGGAAGTGGAAGCAAATGATAAAAAAGTAAGAAGCATTAGACACGATTTGAAAAACAGATTGATTGCAATGGCATCTGACAGCAATGATGTAAAAGAAGTTGTATCAGAACTGATTTCGGATTTGGACACAGATGACAATACAATATATACATCAAATGCGGTGTTTAACAACATAATAAAAAGTAAAATTGCCGTGGCAACTAAAAAGAATATAAAATGTTCTGTATCAGTTGCCATACCGCAAAAATTGAAGATAAACTATGGTGATGTTGGAATTTTGCTTGGAAATCTGTTAGACAACGCAATTGAAGCATGTGAAAAAACGAAAGAAAGCTTTATTGATTTGAAAATAAAATATGTGAAAAATACAATTTTCATATCAATAAGCAATAGTAAAAATAGTGAAAAGGTGAATATAGAAAGCACGTCGAAAGAAGATAAAGAAAATCATGGTTATGGAATTTACAATATAAGAAATATAGTAAGACAATATGGTGGTTTTATAGAATTTCATGATAGAGGAAATGTATTTGAAATAAGTTTAAGCTTAAATGGTATTAAAGCAATGTAATAAAATATAAGTTTAAGCTTAAATGGCATAAAGCAATGTAATAAAAGACAAGTTATCAGTAATGGTAACTTGTCTTTTATTTTGAGAATTTTAAACAAAAAATATCTTGAATTTTTAGAAAAAAAATGATTTAATAACAGCATTTTACACCTAACTGACAGAACATGACACTTGGAGTTCTTTTGTAGGTTTTTATGATAAGATGAAATAAACCAAAATGGACGGTATGCATAAGAATTATTAAAATGCAAAAGGAGGAAATCTATGAAGACTAAAAGAACAATTAAAAAAATAATATCAGTAGTTATGACACTAATTATTGCTGTGTCAGGATTTAGACTTGATATTACAAAAATCAACATTTATGGATCGGAAAATATGAAATCAGAAACAAACAATGTAAATGTTGATGTAAGTAAAAATATTGATGAACAACCAGAGGTTGTAAAAGAATTGAAAAGTGAACGTACGGAAAATTCCAACACATATTTGATGAGCGATGGTTCGAAGAAGTTGGAAATTGCAAATGAAAACATAAGGTACAAAGAAAAAGGAAAGTGGAAAGATTATGATACAAATCTGGTAGAAGTGAATGATAGTGATTTACAAAATGTACAGTTAATTGATGATGCAAGCGAATATACACTGAAAAATGCACAAGGTGATTGTCAACAATATTTTTCTGAAGATTTAGGAAATGAAAGTCCAATTATATTGAAAAAAGATAAATATGAGGTGGGAATGTCACCTATGATTGATAATAAAACATCAGCATTTACTAACAAGGTGATCAAATCAGATGTTACATACTGTAATGAAGGCGTTAAGTATATATATACATCATTAACAAATGGAATTAAAGAAAGTATTGTGCTAGATAAAAAAACAGATGAAAATGTGTTTACATTCAATTTGAGTCTGAAGAATCTTGAACCAAAATTAAATAAGAAAAATAAAGAGGTGGAACTATACGAAGACAAAAAAATTAAAGCAAGGATACAAGCACCAAATCTTATAGATAGCGATGGTATTCAGAATTATGATGACGTACAATACTCATTAGAGAAAGATGGGGAAAATGCATATTTATTAAATGTTGTAGTAAATAAAGAGTATCTTGAAACAGCAAAATATCCAATAGAAATTGATCCGTCTTATATGTGGATGAGTGATAAATCAGAAATTGATTATGGTGCAACGATGAGTGTAGGTGGTGCTGCATCCAAC
>URQO01000046.1 GCA_900550135.1 uncultured Eubacterium sp. | reverse complement strand
TGCTAAGAATGGAATATGATGAAGCAAAAACTATGGCACACATTCGTGAGGATTCGTATGAAGAGGGCGAGTTGGCTGGAAAGAAGATTGGACAGGAATTAAAACTTATTGAAATTGTGTGCAAAAAGTTAAAGAAAAACAAATCAGTAGAACAGATAGCTGACGAACTGGAAGAGGAGATTACAGATATACAGAAGATATATGATGTGGCAGAAAAGTTCGCACCGGAATATGATACAAACAAGATATTTGAAACTATGAATCAGAATATATAAGAATAAATTGATATGAGTACAAAACAACAGCCTGTTAGAGTAATGATACTTTAACAGGCTGTTATTATAATATATAAGGGATTTCCCCATACTTGACAAAGAACAAATAAATTCAAATTATGAATTGCCATGAGACAATCAAATTATCTGTTCTTGATAGGAACGTATTTAGCAGGCTTTGCAACGTTCATGTATGCAGGTCTGATAATCTTTCCGGCATTAATGATTTCCTCTATTCTATGTGCGCTCCAACCGGACATTCTGGCGGAAGCAAAAAGAGGAGTGTATAACTCGTCAGGAAGTCCAAGCATTGAGTAAACAAAACCACTGTAAAAGTCCACATTGGCACTAACGCTTTTCTTTCGCTTATGGCTTTTTGAAATAACTTCAGGAGCAAGTCTTTCTACATTTTCATACAACTGAAGTTCATCCATACGGTCTTTTTCAGCTGCAAGTTTCTTTGTAAATTGCTTTAATAAAATTGCTCTAGGGTCAGAAATAGCATAAACGGCATGACCAATACCGTATATTAAACCTGACTTATCGTAAAGACGTTTGTCAAGGATTCCTTTAAGATAGTTTCTGATTTCGTCATCATCATTCCAATCGCTAACAGTTTCCTTCATATTATCAAACATATGCTTAACTTTAATATTGGCACCACCATGTCTTGGTCCTTTAAGTGAACCAAGGGAAGCGGCAATTGCAGAATAAGTATCTGTACCTGATGATGAAACAACATGAGTTGTAAAAGTTGAGTTATTACCACCACCATGTTCTGCATGAAGAACAAGTGCAAGGTCAAGAATCTTTGCTTCCAATTTTGTATAAGAACTGTTTGGTCTAAGCAGTCTTAAAATATTCTCAGCTGTTGATAGTTCAGTTGATGGATTGATAATATGTAAATCGTCTCCAAAATGATAGTGTCTCATTGCATGATAACTGTAAACTGAAATAAGTGGAACTCTTGAAATAAGACTTAAACATTGTCTTAAAACATTCGGAACACTTGTATCGTCAGGGTTGTCATCCCATGAATATAGGGAAAGAACACTACGGGCCAACTGATTCATCATATCTGAACTTGGCGCTTTCATAATAATATCTCTTACAAAAGATGATGGAAGTGTTCTGTATTCAGCCAAAACATGGTTGAAATTTTCAAGACGCTTCTTTGTTGGAAGTTCACCAAACAAGAGAAGATAAGTAACTTCTTCAAAACCAAATCTGTCTTCGTCAATAAATCCTTTAACAATTTCGTTAATATCAATTCCACGGTAAAATAATTTGCCTTCACATGGTACGGCAACACCGTCTACAATGTCGAAAGAATGAACGTCACCGATTTCAGTCAAACCTGTTAATACACCTTGACCACCTTTTTCACGTAAGCCACTTTTAACATTATATTTGCCATATAATGCTGGGTCTATACATGAGTTGGTAACACATCTGTCGGCATATTTGTTAATCTGTGGCATAAGTTTTTCCTCATCCACATATCTATGTATAGTTGGCATAATAGCCCTCCTTTCGCTAAATGAATATATTTAACACTGTACTAAACTAAAATATTACCATAAAACAAGAAATTTCTCAAATATTGTTCTAAAATATATAAATAAGAAGAGTTTTGTGGTAAAATAAACATAATTATGGGGTATTATCCCCTTTTATAAGTTTTAGAAAAGATAAAGAGGCAAAAAATGGATATTTTTGACTATGCAAGAAATATAAATATAGAAAAAGAATCCCCACTGGCAAGCAGATTACGACCAAAAACTTTAGAGCAGGTTGTAGGTCAGGAACACATCATAGGTGAGGGAAAGTTATTATACAGAGCCATAAAAGCTGACAAAATCAGTTCAGTTATTTTTTATGGACCTCCGGGCACCGGAAAAACTACACTGGCAAAGGTTATAGCTAATACTACAAGTGCTGAATTTATGCAACTAAATGCTACGGTAGCCGGCAAAAAAGACATGGAGGAAGTAGTAGAAAAAGCAAAACAGAATATGGCAATTAGTGGCAAAAAGACCATTCTTTTTGTAGACGAAATTCATCGTTTCAACAAAGGACAGCAGGATTATCTTTTACCCTTTGTTGAGGATGGCACAGTTATATTAATTGGTGCAACAACTGAAAATCCATATTTTGAGGTAAATACAGCCCTTATTTCAAGATCAATTATATTTGAGTTACAACCTTTAAGTGAGGATAATATAAAAACGCTGATATACAGAGCCATTGAAGACAAAGAAAATGGAATGGGCATTTACAATGCAACAATAGATGATGATGCAGTGGAGTTCCTTGCAGGGCTTTCCAATGGAGATGCAAGAACAGCGCTTAATGCAGTGGAACTTGGTGTTCTTACAACAGATCCGGATACAGATGGAAAGATTCATATTACATTGGAAGTTGCCCAGCAGTGTATTCAAAAAAGAGCACTTCGCTATGACAAATCAGGTGACAATCATTATGACACTATTTCAGCTTTCATTAAAAGTATGAGAGGATCAGACCCTGATGCGGCAGTTTATTATCTTGCAAAAATGTTATATGCAGGAGAAAGCGTGGATTTTATAGCAAGACGAATTATGATATGTGCAGCAGAAGATGTAGGTATGGCAAATCCACAGGCGCTAGTTGTTGCAACATCAGCAGCTGATGCAGTACATAGAGTTGGTATGCCTGAAGCACAAATCATTTTGTCAGAGGCAGTGGTGTATGTTGCAAGTTCACCAAAAAGCAATGCCAGTTACAATGCAATATTTAAGGCAATGGACATTGTAAAAAATACAAAAACAGGTAAAGTGCCAACCCATTTGATGGATGCACATTACAAAGGTTCAGCAAAACTTGGACATGGCATTGGATATAAGTATGCCCATGATTATCCAAATCATTATGTTAAGCAACAGTATTTACCTGACGAATTGGTAGGCACAAAAATTTATGTGCCGGGAAATCTTGGCTACGAAAAAGAAGTGAAAGAATATTTTAATTTTATAAAGAAAAAATAACACAACAATTAGAAAAGATATTGAGGTATTTTATATTGAAAGTATTAATGGAAAGACTAGCTTCAGGAAATGCAGTTTATGAAACACCTGATGCAAAGATATCTGAAAAAAGAATAAAGGTAGAATTAGAGCCTGATATGGTTACATATGGCGAGATAGATATAAAAGGAAAAAATGCTATGGCAATAAAAGGCATTGTTTATTCCTCTGACGAGCATCTTACATTTGCATACAATCAGTTCAATGGAGTAAACAATAAGGTTCAATATGCCATAGACAGCAAAAATCTGTTACCGGGACAGATTTGTGATGGAACAATTAGTGTTGTAACAACAGCAGGTGATTATGCAATACCCTTTACCATTACCGTAAAAGAGAAAACTCTTGAGGCATCAAATGGAGAAATTAAAAATCTTAAGGATTTTGTTTCACTGGTAAAAGATAGTTATGATGAGGCACTTATTCTTTTTATGTCAAAAGAATTTCAGGAATATTTCCTGGTAAATAATGATTATGCAAACAGTTTGTATAAGCAGGTAATGAGAAATACAAATCACAGCATCGCCATGGAAGAGTTTCTTGTGGCAATGGGACTTAAAGAGCATGTAAAAATCAGCGTAAAAAATAAAATAAAAGAATATACAGACATTACTGAAAACTATGGTGATGTTTTGTCAGTTGCAAGAAGTACATGGGGATATGTTGATATTGACGTTCAGGTGGTAGGAGATTTTTTCTACAACTGCAGGGAGAAAATATCCGGTGATGAATTTAACGGGAAAATTGCTGAATATCAGTATTTTATCAATGCAGCAAAACTTCATGGAGGCAGCAATTGTGGACAGATTATTTTCACAACAGCCAATCAGACAATAGTTTATGATGTTGTTATTGTAAATGAAAAAAATACAATAGATGAATATATCAAAATGAAAAGTTCGGATATCAATCTTGTGAAAAATTACCTTAGTTTTAGAACAGGACAGATTGACAGTAAAAAGTGGATTAAAGAAACCACAAACATTGCAGAGCAAAGACTTATGGTTGATAAAGATGACATTACAGGGCTTTTATTAAAGGCTCAGGTAAATATCTTAAATCACAATGATGAGCATGCAAATAATTATTTGTCAAAGGTATCATCTTTAGTGTCAGTTAATACCCCTGACAATGTATTTTATTATTGCTATTACTTGTATTTAAAAGCTCTTTACAACAAACAGGCTGACTATACATATTCAGTAAAGCAGGAAATTGAAAAATATTACGAAAACGGATATGACAAATGGCAGTTATTGTGGATTTTGTTTAACATGGATGACAGATATGATGAAAATCCAAGCCTTAAATATACATTGATAAAGAGAAAGTTCAGCAAGGGATGTAAAAGCCCAATTATGTATTTTGAGGCTGCCAGTGTTTTAAACAAACAGCCTGAACTTTTAAGAGTGATAAACACATTTGAGTTGCAGGTGCTTAATTTTGCAGGAAAATATCACATTATTGAAAGCCCTTTGGCAAATCAGGCGGCAGATATTATTAGCAATGAACATGAATATAATGAAAGACATATTAAGATATTAAAGAAATTATATCAGGAAACAGAAAGTGACAATGTTTTGTCATGTATATGTCAGGAATTGATTAGTGGAAATAAGAAAGACAATGAAAGCTTTAAATGGTTAAAGGCAGGAGTAAAGAAAGAACTGAAAATAACCAACTTATATGAGTATTATATTTATTCAATTGATACAAACTCATATGAACCGTTGGAAAAAACAGCATATAAGTATTTTTCTTATGGCACTGAAACTTTAATGTTCAATAAAGATTATTTCTATGCAAACTTATTGGAAAACATTTCAGAAGATGATGAGTTATATGAAAAGTTTAAACCAGGACTTGAAAAATACATAACAGAGCAGGTTATGCAGGGAAATAATAACAGACATCTTTGTAGAATTTATTCAAAGATGTTAACAGACAGTTTCCTGCAGGGCAATCTTACAATGTATATGCCTGAAATAATGAACACATACAGAATTATAGTGAAAAATAAAAATATAAACTCAGTTATAGTGTCTCATAAAGAAGTAGAAACAATACAGTATGTACCGTTAATTGATTGTGAGGCTTATATTAATCTATATACAGCAGATCCTATTATTGTATTTATGGACAATAACGGAAGGATATTGGCTGATGTAAAATATTCAATAGAAAAAATGGATGTTACTGCATATATTTTCAATGTAGGTTCTAACCTTATGACACATTTAAACCGATTAGAAGATATTATGAAAACACCGGCAGATTTTCAGGGAGAAATAATAAAGTTAATTAATCTTGAAAATGAAGATGCTTTAACAGATGAATTCAGACACAGATTAAGAGAATTTATTGTTGAATATTATTACAAAGGATTTGACCATGGGGATTTTGATTCTTATCTGACACAGCTTAACATGGAACAGTTGGAGAAAGAATCAAGAAATAAGGTTATTGAAATCCTAATAAAGAAAAATCTTTTTGATTTGGTATTTCCGTACATTGAAAAATACGGATACACAAACATAGACACTAAATTATTGGAAAAGGTATGTATTTATTTTGTGAAAAAAGATGAATACAAAGACAATGAACTGCTTACAAAAATGTGTGCAAAAATATTCCAAAACGGATGCAGAGAAGAGTCGGTTTTGGTGTATCTTGGGAAATATTATGGATGTGGCACATTGGAGTTATATCAATTGTTTATGGCAATACAGTCAAAAGGAATACAGGACAATACTTTGGCAGAACGATTGCTTGTACAGTATATTTTTGAGGGAAGCACAGAGGAAAAAATATATGATATTTTCTGTGAGTACTTAAAAGGCAGTACAGCTACAGTTATAAGAAAGGCATTTTACACATACGTTACTTACAATACTTTTATAAAAAAAGTACAGTGCAGGGATATTGTATGGGATATTTTGGAACAGGAATATGATAACAAGCTGGCAACTCCAATTATATGTAAGATTGCCTTTATTGAGGAAATGTCAAAAAGAACGCAGATTACTGAAAAACAGATAAATATATGTCATACATTAATTGATGGATTAGTAGAGGATGGCATAATATTTGAATTCTATAAAAAGTTTAACAAATGGTTTAAAATCCCATTTGAACTGGTGGACAAGACCATTATTGATTACAGAACCAATCCAAAACATAGAGTAAATATTACATATTCCATTAAAAAGTCAGATGGACAGACAAAGGAATATACAGAAGAAATGACAAGTATTTATCAGGGAATATTTACAAAGAACATTATACTGTTTTACGGAGAGGAAGTTAATTACAACATTACGGAGTATTCAGATGAATATCCATATGGAAAGAAAGTGGAAAACTCATCCATTAAGATTACAGAAAAGAATGCATACAATGATGAAAGCAGATTTGGCATGATTAATGGCATGATGATTTGTAAAGATATTGGAAGGGATGATGCTGCAAGAGAAATGATGCAGTCATATCAGCTGTGCAAAACAGCAGGACAGAATATTTTTAAACTTTTATAAATATGGAAAAACAAGGAGGAAGAAGTCTTGGCTAAAGAAATTATTTTAGGTATAGATTTTTCAAAAGACAATTCGCAGATAGCATATATTGATGATATGGGAAAACCACAGTCAGTAAGTATGGGGACAGCAAACAATTATCTTATACCTACAGTGGTGTGCTATAACGACAAGTTGGACGAATGGTCGGCAGGTGAAGAAGCAATAAATAAAAGCAGATACGAAAACAGTCAGTTGTATACAAATCTACCTGAAATGTTTGAGCAGAATGTAGAAAAAGAACAGTTGGAAAATGTAATGAAAGCGTTCTTTTCATATTTGATAAAGTGTGCAGTAAACAATTGTAATGGCAGGCTGATAAAAAATATCCTTATAACTGTGGAAGAGGTTAATCCTACAATTTTAAACGGATTGATGGAGATAATGGAATCTTTAGGATATGGTAAAGATGATGTAAAAATAATCAGTCATTCAGAAAGTTTTGTTTATTATACATTAAATCAAAACAAAGATATTTGGATAAATAAAGTTTTGTTTCTAGAATTAAATCAAAATCATTTCTTTATGAGAATGCTTGAGGTAGTAAAGGGGCGTAAACCTTATGTGGCAGATGTGTCCATGGAAGATTTAAGTTATATGATAAATCTGGAAATGGTACAAAAAGATGTATCAGTAGCTGATCAGATATTGGCAGAGTACATGGATGAAATGTTAAAAACACATGTGGTTTCCGGTATTTATTTGTCAGGTGAAGGATTTTATGTAGACGGCTGGCAGAAAACATTACAGCTCATGTGCAGAAACAGAAGAGTATTTAAAGGTAACAACCTGATTGTGAAAGGTGCAGCTTATGGTGCCAAAGAAGAGTTTTTACCTTCAACTCTTGATCAGTATCTTATTTCCTGCAAAGGAAGAACAAGAGTGAAAATAGCAATGGCTGTTGAGTACAAAGGAAAAGACAGTAACATTACTTTGTCAAATATTGGCGATTACTGGTACAATGCAAGGTCAAAGTTTGAGTGCATTATGGAAAAGCCTGTGGAAGCAGTTTTTGAAATACAGGATTTAATAAATCACACAAATGATACTTTTAAAATTGACTTGCGAAATTTTCCAAAAAGAGAACCAAATACTACAAGGATACAGGTCGAATTTAAGTATGTTGAAGATAATAAATTTGAAATAACCATAACCGATTTAGGCTTTGGAGAGTTTTTCGAAAGTTCAGGAATGGTAGTAAAGAAAGAGATAACTTTACAGTAATGACAACAAGGAGTGCTTATGAATTATATTAGATTATGTACTATACATTCAGAGAAACCATTTTTTATAAAAGAGGTAAATAAAAATATCTATTCTATTGAGGAATTAAGTTACTATTTATATAACTATTTATATTTGGTAGATGACAAATTTTTCAGTGATGAGTTAATAGATTATATTGAAAAAGAACTTAATCAGCCAAATATTGCAGCAGGTATCAGACAGATTATTGCAAATGAAGGTGAACTTGGAGAGAAAATCGCATTTGTTATAAAAAATTCTGAATATTACACTGATAAAATGGCTGAAAAGCTTGGAAATCATCTTGAGGCATTATGTTCAAAAACAGCAGCAGAAAGATGGAAGGCAAAAGCTGATATTCTTATGGACACTGAAAAATATAATATGGCAATAACTTATTACAATAATATATTAAGTAAGGCTATTAACAATGATTTGCCTGAAAGATTTTATGGAGATGTGTACAACAATTTGGGCGTTGCCTATGCAAGATTATTTGAGTATGATCAGGCGGCAGCAGCATTTCGCAGTGCTTACAGATTAAATAAAACAAATGAATCTCTTGAGTCCATTATTATGTGCGACCTTATTACTGACAATGACAAACGACTTAAAATTGATCAGGATAAATACTCAGTAACTGACACTATTATAAATAGGTTAAGGGCAGAATTGATTAAGACTAAAGTACAGATACAATCTGACTGGGACAAGGAAAAAGAGGCAGAATTTATCAGACAGTGTCAGAAGGAATATATAGTGGAGATAAATAGTTAAGGGGATACAGAAAATGAAAAGTTTTTCAAAAAAAGATACAAACATTATGAAGGGCATTGCTATTATATTTCTAATGTTTCATCATTGTTTTTTATCAGGTGACAGATATAAAAATTTGAAAGTGATTTTTAGTCCCTTTACAGAGAGCAGTGTAAATTATATAGCAGCTTTTCTTAAAATATGCGTACCAATTTTCGTATTCCTTACAGCATATGGTATTAGCATATCATTAAAAAAGAAATATCAGTTGTCAAATTTAAAATATAACAATATTGCACAATATGTTAAGCACAGATTCTTTAATCTATATACCGGATGGATTTTTGTGTTTTTATTTTGTGAGGTATTTGGAGTGGTATATAATAGATTGCCACTTGATACATACGGCAAAAACATTCAGGGAGTTGTATATTTTATTTTAGATGGGCTTGGTATAGCCAATTTATTTCAAACACCTACATTGGTAGGAACATGGTGGTATATGAGCCTTGCGGTTACACTGATTTTGGTTATTCCATTGGTAATTAAGGCATACGAAAAAATAGGATTTGTGTATATGGTACTGCTTTTCTCAATTTTATCAAGACAATTGGCACTTACAGAATCGTCGATAATACATTGGCTACCAATTGTATTTTTAGGAATTGTAAGTGCAGATAAAGATTTACTTGTAAAAATTGCAAATTATAAAATAATCAAAAATTCAGATAGTGCTAATAAAATAGTTAAATGTCTAATAGGTATTATCTTAATTCTGGCATGTGTTAAATTCAGACAAAGTGGAGTATCGGCAATTTTATTTGAAGTAAAAGATGGAGTGATACCATTTATAGTTATTTGTTTTTGCTATGAATTTATTAACCCTATCAAATATTTAAACACAGCACTGGGATTTATAGGAAAACATTCAATGAATATTTTCCTGATACATACATTTATCAGAGCAACATATTTTAGAAAGTTTATTTATGGTTTTAAATATCCACTGGTTATAATTATTGTTCTTCTTGCAATAAGCCTTGTGGTATCAATGATTATTGAATTTATGAAAAAATATTTAGGATACAATAAATTAACAGATAAAGTTAGAGAAAAAGTTGACAAACATAAATAAAATTTATATTATATTTCTATATGTCAAATGCAATGATGAAAAGGAGTAGCAAATAACCTTTTAAAGAGAGAAGGGGACGGTGGAAGCCCTTTAAAGAAGTGTTTGTGAAGGTAGTTTCTAAGCAGTTGTAGTGAGAAAGATTTAGTCATTAGCTACAATCGGTTCGTCTCCGTTATAGGATAAGATAAGAAATAAATGAAGGTGGTACCGCGAATATATTCGCCCTTTAGGTGCTACTAGAGATACAAAAGAAAAAGAGTAGCAGTGCTACTCTTTTTCTCATTATAGGAGGAAAAAGATGAAGGAAATCGAGAAGAATTACAATCCCGCAGAGATTGAAGACAGACTTTATGAAAAGTGGCAGGAAAAGAAATATTTCCATGCAGAAGTAGACAGAAGTAAGAAACCATTTACTATTGTTATGCCACCACCAAATATTACAGGACAGCTTCATATGGGACATGCTCTTGACAATACAATGCAGGATATATTAATTAGATTTAAAAGAATGCAGGGTTATGAAGCTTTATGGCTTCCTGGAACTGATCACGCATCAATTGCCACAGAAGCAAAGATTGTTGAAAAAATGCGTGAAGAAGGCATTACAAAGGATGACATTGGAAGAGATGCGTTCTTAGACAGAGCATGGGAATGGAAGAAGCAGTATGGTGGACGTATTGTTTCACAGCTTAAAAAGATTGGTTCATCATGCGACTGGGACAGAGAAAGATTTACAATGGATGAAGGTTGTTCAAAAGCCGTAAAAGAAGTTTTTGTAAATCTTTACAATAAAGGGCAGATTTACAAGGGCGAAAGAATCATCAACTGGTGCCCACACTGCTTAACATCAATTTCAGATGCAGAAGTTGAATACGAAGATCAGGCAGGAAAGTTCTGGCATTTAAGATATCCTTTAACAGACGGTTCAGGATATATTCAGCTTGCCACAACAAGACCTGAAACATTACTTGGTGATACAGCAGTAGCAGTAAACCCAAATGATGACAGATACAAACATTTAGTAGGAAAAACTCTTACACTTCCATTAGTTGGTAGAGAAATTCCTATTGTTGCCGATGACTATGTAGGTATTGACTTTGGTACCGGTGTAGTTAAGATTACACCTGCCCATGACCCTAATGATTTTGAAGTTGGACTTCGTCATAATTTACCTGTTATTAATGTATTAACAGATGATGCAAAGATTGTTGACGATTATCCTAAGTATGCAGGTATGGACAGATATGAAGCAAGAAAGGCAATTGTTGAAGATTTAGACAAAGAAGGCTTCCTTGTTAAGATTGAAGACCATGAGCATAACGTTGGTACATGTTACAGATGTCATACAACTATTGAACCTAGAGTATCAAAACAGTGGTTTGTAAAGATGGACGAACTTGCAAAACCAGCCATTGATGCTGTTAAAAATGGTGACACTAAATTTGTACCGGGATATTTTGATAAAACATATTTCCATTGGCTTGAAAACATCCGTGACTGGTGTATTTCACGTCAGTTATGGTGGGGACATCAGATTCCTGCATTTTATTGTGACGACTGTGGAGAAATGGTTGTAACTAAAGAAGACCATGCTACATGTCCACATTGTGGAAAAGAAATGAGACAGGACCCTGATACACTTGATACATGGTTCTCATCAGCATTATGGCCATTTAGCACACTTGGATGGCCTGATAAAACAGAAGAAATGGATTACTTCTATCCTACAAACACATTGGTAACAGGATATGATATTATTCCTTTCTGGGTAATGAGAATGATGTTCTCAGGACTTGAACATACAGGACAGGTTCCTTTTGATACAGTATTAATTCATGGTTTAGTTCGTGATTCCCAGGGACGTAAAATGAGTAAGTCTTTAGGAAATGGTATTGATCCGTTGGAAGTTATTGATAAATACGGCGCTGATGCATTAAGATTTACACTTATTACAGGAAATGCACCGGGAAATGACATGAGATTCTACTGGGAAAGAGTAGAAGCATCAAGAAACTTTGCAAACAAAGTATGGAATGCTTCAAGATTTATTCAGATGAATATGCCTGAAGAAGGAATCGATTTAACCGTAAAACCTGCAAATCTTACAGATGCAGATAAATGGATTTTATCAAAAGTTAACACTTTAGCCAAAGATGTGACAGAAAATCTTGATAAATTTGAACTTGGTATAGCAGCTGACAAAATTTACAATTTTATTTGGGAAGAATTTTGTGATTGGTATATTGAAATGGTTAAGCCAAGATTGTACAATGATAATGATGATACAAAACAGGCAGCATTATGGACACTTAAGAAAGTATTAATTGATTCATTAAAACTTTTACATCCATATATGCCATTTGTTACAGAAGAAATATTCTGCACAATTCAGGACGAAGAAGAATCAATTATGATTTCAGCATGGCCTGAATATTCAGAAGAAAATACATTTGCAAAAGAAGAAGCAGCAGTTGAAACAATTAAAGAAGCTGTTCGCTCAATTAGAAATATCAGATCAGAAATGAACGTTGCACCAAGCAAGAAAGCAAAAGTTTTTGTAGTATCAGAAGATGCAGGTGTTCGTGAAATTTTTGAAAAGGGAAATGTATTCTTTGCAACACTTGGATATGCCAGTGAAGTAATCATTCAAAGTGACAAGACAGGTATTGAAGACGATGCAGTATCAGTAGTTATTCCAAAGGCAACAATTTACATGCCATTTGCAGAACTGGTTGATATTGCAAAGGAAAAAGAACGTCTTGCAAAAGAAGTAACAAGATTGGAAAAAGAACTTGCCCGTGTTAACGGAATGCTTTCAAATCCAAACTTTGTAAGCAAAGCTCCTGAAAAGAAGATTAACGAAGAAAAGGAAAAGAAAGCAAAATACGAGCAGATGATGGAACAGGTAAAAGAACAGTTATTACGTTTACAGTAATACCAACATACATTTACAAAGGATAGTGGAAACACTTCCTTTTGTACAATGTAAAAAAGGAGGAAATACATGATTAATTTTGAAGACGAAATCAAAAAGTTTCATCCAAGTCTGGAAATAGAAGAAGCTGAAGATGCAATTTATAACAACAACATATCTGACATTACTGACGTTATGATTCAGATGATAAATGAACTAAAATCAGAAGAATAATAAGCAAAGGATGGAGAAATAAATGATTTGTTACAACTGTGGAAGTGTCCTTACCAACAGTGACTACTGTAGCCAGTGTGGTATGGATGTTAGTGTATACAAAAGAATAGTCAGACTGTCTAACACTTATTATAATGCAGGTTTGACAAAGGCAAGAAACAGAGACTTAGCCGGCGCTGCTGATACATTAAGAAGATGTGTAAAGTTAAATAAAAGAAATATAGATGCAAGAAACTTACTGGGACTTGTTTATTTTGAAATGGGTGAAACTGTTCAGGCATTTTCAGAATGGGTTATGAGTACAAATATCCAGCCTGATAACAATCCGGCAGACAAATATTTGCTTGCAATTCAGCAGGAAAAAGGCAAGGTAGATGAACTTAATCATACAATTAAAAAATTTAACGTGGCACTTGATTATGCCAAGTCAGGCACAGATGATATGGCTATTATACAGCTTAAAAAGGTTTTAAATCAAAACCCTAACTTTATTAAGGCATATCAGTTACTGACACTTTTATATACAAAGAATGGTCAATATGAAAGAGCCAAACGTACAATTAAAAAATGTATGAAGATTGATAAGTGCAATCCTTTAAGTATCAGATATCTACGCGAAATAAATGAATATTTAGAAGACGAAAAGAAAAATAATCCTGACAGAAGGATGGAGAGAAGAAGAAGCCTTAGAGGTACAATGGTTGACAGACCTTATCTTAGTGGCAATGATGTTATCATACCAAAGGACAACTTAAAAGATGCCCTAACAGGTGCACAAAGTATTCTTCACATTGTTATAGGTATTTTGCTTGGAGCAGCATTAGTTTACTTTTTAGTTACTCCTGCAAGAATATCCAGTGTTACAGGAAAGGTAAATGACACAAAGGTTGAATACAATCAAAAGATTGCAATTAAAAACTCAACTATATCTGAGTTACAAAATCAGGTAGACACACTTAAAAAAGAAAAAAGCAAGTTAAAAACAAGCCTTGCACAATATACAGGTACAGGAAATACAATCAGTACAAATTACAGTAATTTGTTAGAGGCGGCACAATACTTTATGGACAAAGACTACGCAAACGCAGCTACAGCTTTTGCAAAAGTTGACAAAGATATGAAGATGGATTCAGAAACTTTTACCAATGTTTACAATAAGCTTAGCAGTAAGTTGACAAGTCAGGTAGAAAATACAGCCTTTGATAAAGGCATGGATGCATATGAAAGTGCTGACTATGATGAAGCCATTACTCAGTTTAAGAAAGTACTTGAATCAAACAAGGACAATGATGAGGCAATGTATTATCTGGCATATTCTTACTATAGAAATAGTGATAATACAAATGCTAAAAAATGGTTTAAGAAGATTGTAGATGATTATCCTGATTCAGATTTTGCTGATAAGGCAAGCAATATACTGACAGATATATAATTGAATAGTTTTAAGTTACTAAAGAGAAGAATGTAAGGGTTCTTCTCTTTTCTTTTGCTCTTTTGACAACAGATATGATTACAGTGTCAGAATATTTTGCTCCGTTTGTGGTTACAGAGAAGGGAAAGAACTTAGAACACATAATAAAAAGAGTAAACATTATTATGAAAAAATTTAGGAGGGTGTTATGGAAGTATTATATGAAGTTAGAGGAGAAAATTTGTTTATTTATTTACCGGAAGAATTAGATCATCACAATTCAAAAATGATTACGGAACAGTCGGACTGGTACATA
>URQO01000045.1 GCA_900550135.1 uncultured Eubacterium sp. | reverse complement strand
CTTCCAATGTCTTTTAGATAAAGTATATAGCCTTCCAAATCTTCTTCTGTTAAAGTTTTTATATCATCATTAAAGTTTTCTTTTTTTAAATAATCATATAATTTTTTTAAATCTCTTTTGTAAGAAATTTCAGTATTGCTTGAAGTATTCTTTTCATTATGTAATTGTAATATGAATTCTTCAATTAACTTTGTCATTTTTTCCTCGCTAAACTCTTATCTAAGAGTGATAAATCCTATTATATAAGGGTTTTTTAATAAAATCAATTGAATTTTTTCAGGAGAACTTTCAATGAATTATGGGTTACATAACATTATGTACAACATATGTAAATATACATAACCTATAGTCACAACATATTGTTTTTTTACATAAAAAAAGAAATGAAAAAATTTTCAAAAATACTACATAAAAGTATATACAATAAGCCTATTATTCTATTCTTGCGTATACTTCCTTTTTTTAACATTATTATAATTAATCCGATTATAATTGCATTTTCTATCACTCCTGTAATATAAAGCCACTTTGCAAACCGAAAGGCTACAACCATATTAGCAGCCATTTTAAAGGAATAATAACATATAATCAGAGATAATATTTCTCTTCTTTTTCCAATAAAACTAATTAATAATATTAATAAATATTTTTTTAAATTTGTTGTAAATATAAAAATAAGATATTGGCCAAAAGATATATTTTTTTCGATTATATTTGTATCAAAATACAAATCCAAAGGCACAATGTTATATATAATGGTTGCTAATATAACTCCAATAAGTATTCCATAAAATTTATAATCCGTCAGCTTTGACTTAACGTTCATTTTTTCCCTTAATATGTTTTTATACAATATATTATTTTTTTAATAATATATGTCCTAAACATAATGTTCTTTTAACTCATTTTTGTGCTTCCTTAAAATCTCTTAATCCATTCCCATATATCTCTGTGATGGTGACACCTACCCTACACTAGAGGGACACATAAACCATTACTTTTTATCATAATATTCTGTTCAAAACAACCTCATATTATGTTGTTCCTGAAGAACTCTATCTTGTTCTTCTAACATTTCTTGTAATCCCTCACGAGTATAAGCTGGTTTACTATATAATTCCCTGTTATCATATAAATTATTTTTAAATTCCTTTAATAACTCTTCACAATTTAAATGAAATGGTGCCCTATTTTCTTTTTCTGCAGTTAGTTGATACATTATATCAGCAATTCCATTAGTAATATATACCGTAGATCTACCTTCTTTTCCTAACTTTTTTAACGCTTCATATACTTTCTTATCTAATTCTAATTCTGGGTTTGATCTATATTTTTCATAAATTGCCTCCATCACAACACCAGTTGCCTGTACCTTATTTCCCATAGTATCACGAGTTTCTACTGAATAAAATGATGAACCAGCTAAATATATATACAAATCATCATATTCTAATGCTATATCTAATTTTTCTAATGCTAATTTATTTAATTCATCATACATTTTACTTTTCCACTTCCTTTTCCGCATATTTTCCTTCTTTATTTATTTCATCTATCATATCATTTCCATCAGCCTTTCCAGTAACTTCCGTAACTTTTATATTACCCTCTTTATTAATAATATAATTATCACCAACTTCTGCATCAGTTGTATCAAATACATGATGATCAACCAAGCCTTCTATAAGTCCCTCAGATGTTTTACCTCCTGGAATCCAATCACCTTTGAAAGCTCCTTCAAGTGATCCTTTTGCCATTTTTAAATCTTCAAATTTAATTTCTTGTTCAATGAGTTTTCCTATATTTTATATAATATGTCAGTAAAGAAGCAATAGTTTTGCTATCATTTATTTCATTCTTTAAAATCATTTCTATTAATTCATCAATTGTATAATATTCCAACTGTATATCTTCATCAGGATCAAGATGTTGTTTACTTTTTATTAAATCAAAAGCAACGTATACATCTATTTTTTCACCGGAATAAGCAATAGCCGGAATAATTGTCTGTAAAAACTCTATATTATCAGATTTAAAACCTGTTTCCTCTTCCAGCTCTCTTGCAGCACAGGTATATGTTTCTTCATCAACGGAATCCTTGCCACCGGCAGGAATTTCCAGTGAAAATTTGTCTACGGCATTTCTCCATTGTCTTACCATTATTATTTTACCATCATCCATAACAGGAATAATTGCAGCGGCCCCTTTGTGTTTTAAATAATCCCATTTAACATTATTACCTTTAGGAGTTATTATTTCGTCTTTGCAAAATTCCAAAATTGCTCCCTGATATACTGTTTCTCTATTTATACGGTTAAATTTTTCCATTTTAGAATCACCTCATTTTTATAAGAACTCTTATATTATGTATTAGATTACTTTAGTATTTACGCATTTATGATATTTGTACATTTACAATATTTTTATTTGATATTGTAAATTAATAATGTGTTTAATTGATATTGGTGCATTTATCATAACATGCGTCAGTTGCAGCAAATATAGCTTTTCTAAATCCATTCTTTTCTAACTGTTCTACACCGGCAATTGTTGTTCCTGCCGGTGAACATACGCTGTCTTTTAAAACTGCAGGATGCTGTTTTGTTTCAAGCATAAGTTTTGCAGAGCCTAATACAGTTTGAGCAACAAATTCGTATGCATCATCACGTTTCATTCCACATTTTACTGCACTGTCTGCCAAAGCTTCAATAAACATAAATACATATGCCGGTGAACTTCCACTGGCACATACTACAGCATCCATGATTCTTTCATTAACAATTTTCATCTTGCCAACTGAGTCGAATATTGATTTTATTTCATTTAGTTCCGTTTCTTTAAAATTTATAGTTTTAAGAGATACTCCTGTCATCCCTTCGCCTACCATTGCCGGTGTATTAGGCATTGTTCTGACAATTCTTTTTGTTCCACACATCTGCTCCATATCATCAAGAGTAATACCGGGAGCCAGAGATATAATAATATTATCTTCTGATATGCTATCTTTAATTTCAGCAATAACCTTATTAAAAATCTGGGGTTTTATTGCCAATATAATATATTTAGCATTTTTAACTACTTCTGCATTATTAGTAGTATATTTTACATTATATTTTTCACTTATTTTTTCCATTTTTTCTTTTGTATTACAATGAAAAATGATTTCATCTGCTTGTGTATTTCTTAAAACACCATTTAATATTGCAGATCCCATATTTCCCATTCCTATAAATCCAATTTTTTTCATGTTCTACCTCTTATTACTTCTTATGCACCAATGTTTATAAAGCATAATATTTTTAAATTTATAAAATTATAATTAATATAATTTACAACTTACCATTTAAATTATATCATAAAATAGTCAAAAAAATAGGGAAATGTATAAAACATTTCCCTTTATTATTGTAGATTATTTTATTTTGCGTAATCTATGGCCCTTGATTCCCTTACAATATTAACCTTAATTTGTCCAGGATATTCTAATTCATCTTCAATCTGTTTAGAAATATCTCTAGCCATCAGTACCATATCAGCATCTGATATCTTTTCAGGAATAACCATAACTCGAACCTCTCTACCTGCCTGAATAGCAAAAGATTTGTCAACTCCCTCATATGAGTTTGTGATGTCCTCTAACTGTTTTAGTCTGTTTGTGTATGTTTCAAGTGTCTCTCTTCTTGCACCTGGTCTTGCTGCAGAAATACCATCAGCGGCTTGTACTATACATGCAATCAATGTATCAGGTTCAACATCACCGTGGTGAGCTTCAACTGCATTGATTACAACAGCTGATTCTTTATATTTTCTACATAAGTCAACACCTAATTGAATATGTGTGCCTTCCATTTCATGGTCAACTGCTTTACCAATATCATGTAATAAACCTGCTCTTTTTGCAATTCTTACATCAAGTCCTAATTCAGCAGCCAATAATCCTGAAAGATGTGCAACTTCAATTGAATGTTTTAATGCATTCTGTCCATAGCTTGTTCTAAACTTCATCTTACCAAGTAATTTCACAAGTTCCGGATGAATTCCATGAACACCAACTTCTAATGTTGCAGCTTCACCTTCCTCACGAATCATTGTTTCAACTTCTTTTTGAGCTTTATTAACCATTTCTTCGATTCTTGTAGGCTGAATACGTCCGTCTACAACTAATTTTTCAAGTGCAATACGTGCCACTTCTCTCCTAATAGGATCAAATCCGGATAAAACAACAGCTTCAGGTGTATCATCAATAATCAAATCTACACCTGTAAGTGATTCAAGAGTTCTAATATTTCTTCCCTCTCTACCTATTATTCGACCTTTCATTTCATCATTAGGTAATGAAACTACAGAAATTGTTGTTTCAGAAACATGATCTGTTGCACATTTCTGAATAGCATTTACTACTAATTCTTTTGCCTTTTTATCAGCTTCTTCCTTAGCACGATTTTCCAATTCCTTAACCATTTTTGCAGTTTCAATTTTAATTTCTTCTTCAACAGTTTGTAATAAATGTTCTTTTGCCTGTTCGGAGGTTAATCCAGAGATTCTTTCAAGTTCCTGTACGCGCTGTTCACTTAATTTATCTACTTTAGCTCTAGCCTGAGACAATTCTTCTTCTTTATGCTTCAAGCTATTTTCCTTCCTATCAAGGGAATCAGACTTTTTCTCTATAGCCTCTTCCTTGTTAAGAACACGCTTTTCATAACGCTGTATTTCTGTGCGTCGTTCTTTAATTTCTTTGTCCAATTCATTCTTAGTCTTAAGATTCTCTTCTTTTGCTTCAAGTAAAGCTTCTTTTTTGTTAGCTTCAGCTGTCTTAATAGCATCATCTATAATTTCTCTAGCTTTATCTTCTGCTAAGCCGATTTTCTTCTGATCAGAACTTTTCTTTATTGCCACTGCAATAAAAGCAGAAATTAGAGCGACCACTATAGCTACCACAACGCATATGATAATCCAAGTAGTATCACTCACAGGATCACCTCCTTATTTTATTTTCATTGTACATTACAACATATCTATTTTACTTTATTAACCATATTATGTCAAGCAATGTAACACTATTATACGATACATTTTAACAATATATTGTATATTATTTTTTTGATTATTCAAATATATTGTATGACTGATTATATAAAGCTAACTCCCTCTTTATATCCTCATATTTATACCCTTTACTTAACAAAAATCTGTAAAATTTGTTTAGTTCTTTTTTGTCTTCTAAATTATATTTTGTAATTTTCTTTTTTATAATTTTTTTTAGCGACTGTTTATCACTAAACCCGCTTTCTTCAAATGCCATATCTACTGTATCTTTTTTTATTCCCTTTTTATATAAATCCTGAATAATTTGTATTTTGCTTTTGCTTTCACCTTTGTACTCAATATATAACATTGCATATCTGAAATCATTTATCATATCATATTCTTCCAAATACTCTATAACTTTATTAATTATATTTTCAGGATATTTTCCTAAAACAAGTTTGTCTACAATTTGTTTTTTTGTTTTATATGAATCATCAAGCATATAAAGAGCCCTTTCACGGGCTCTTTTATATAAAACTTCATATATAGCATTTAATTTGTCACAGTCAAGAATATCTCCTTCTTTTAACTGAAACTTTTTTATTTCGCCTTTGTAAAGCACAAATGAAATATCACAGTCAAGCGTAACAAGCATTCTGCTTTTATATGGCTCAATTTTTATGATTTTAATAAAATTATTATTCAACTGGTGCTATATCCTCGTCTTTATTAGTTTCTTCTTCATCACTTGGATTGATGTAAAATTCTCGTACTTTTGCATCTATTTCTTCCATAATGTCAGGATGTTCCATAAAATATTTCTTTGCATTCTCTCTGCCCTGACCTATCTTTTCACCACCATATGCGTACCATGATCCACTCTTAATGACAATGCCACTGTTTGCAGCTAAATCTAATATGTCACCTTCTTTTGATATTCCTTTTCCAAACATAATATCAAATTCTGCTTCCTTAAATGGTGGAGCAACTTTGTTCTTTACAACCTTTACTCTGGCTCTGTTACCAACCATCTCTCCGCCGGCTTTTAATGTTTCAACTCTTCTCACATCAAGTCTTACTGAAGCATAGAATTTTAATGCCCGACCACCTGTAGTTGTTTCAGGATTTCCAAACATAACACCGATTTTCTCTCTTAACTGGTTGATAAATACAACAGTACAACCTGTTTTATTCATAATACCTGTAAGTTTTCTAAGTGCCTGTGACATAAGTCTTGCGTGCTGACCCATATGTGAATCACCCATGTCTCCATCTATTTCAGCTTTTGGTACTAATGCTGCAACTGAGTCCACGATAATAATATCAACAGCTCCTGAACGTACCATTGTTTCTGTAATCTCTAGTGCCTGTTCGCCATAATCCGGCTGTGATATATATAAATTATCAATATCCACACCTATTGCCTTTGCATATACAGGATCGAGAGCATGTTCAGCATCAATAAATCCTGCAACTCCACCTCTTTTTTGTGTTTCAGCAATCATATGTAATGCAACTGTAGTCTTACCACTGGACTCAGGTCCATAAATTTCTACAACTCTTCCTTTTGGAATACCTCCAATACCCAATGCCAAATCTAAACTTAAAGAGCCTGTAGGGATACTCTCAACATTGATTTTTTTTGCTGAGTCACCTAATTTCATAACAGCTCCTTTGCCATGCTGTCTTTCTATCTGGGAAATTGCCGCATCTAATGCTTTTAACTTTTCTTCTTTATTCATTTTAATGTCCTTTCTGTTCGAACTTATGTTCGTGTATTCTTATAATAATATATCTTAGTTTCTCTGTCAATAATTAATTATAATTATTATAACTTTTATTTTTATTTTATGCAACTTTTTGTATAAAAAGAGTTGTGTTATGAATGTGTTTTTAATTTATAATAGTCAAATATTATAGATATTACTATTTTTCTCAATATAAATAACAATTATATAAATTAAATTATATTTTATAATAATAAGAAGAAGAATAGGAAGAAATTTTAGTAAAAAAATAACCAAAAGAATTATAAACACTTTTTATTATTATTTTAAAATAATATTGCATTTATAGTTCTTTCAGTTATATTTTACAATTGTATTTTATCTTATCATAAATTATGCTTCCAACATTTTTTCAATTGTAGCAATCTTTGTGCATACAATAAGAATTCTGCTTGCTTCCTTTAACTCTTCCGGAGTTGCAAATGATGGAGCAATTCTTATATTTTTATCATCTGGATCAATACCATATGGGAAAGGTGCTCCTGCCCCTGTTAATACCATTCCTGCATCTTTACACATAGAAACAACTTTTTTTGCACAGCCGTTCATTACATCAAATGAAATAAAATAACCGCCTAATGGATTTGTCCATGTAGCAATTTTTGCCGGTTTCAATTCACTTTCAAGCATATCTAAAACAGCCTTAAACTTAGGTCTCATTTTTTCAGCATGTTTCATCATATGTGCCTTAACGCCATCAAAATTCTTGAAATATCTTACATGACGTAACTGATTAATCTTATCATATCCAATTGTCTGAATTGTCATCTGACTTAAAATTGACTTAACATTTTCAACTGATGAAGCCATGGCGGCTACACCTGAACCTGAAAATGTAACTTTTGAAGTTGATGCAAATTCATATACCATATTTGGATTGCCGGCTTTTTCACATTCTGAAATAATATCTAAAATCTGTTCCTGCTTATCTTCATACAAATGATGAATTGCATAAGCATTGTCCCAATAAATTCTAAAATCTTTTGCTGCCGGCTTTAATGCAGCCATTCTTCTTACAACTTCATCTGAATATGTTGCTCCTGTTGGATTTGAATATTTTGGAACACACCAGATACCTTTAATTGAATCATCTTCACTTACCAGTTTTTCAATCATGTCCATATCCGGGCCATCTTCATACATTGGAACATTTATCATTTCAATACCAAAATGTTCTGTTATTGCAAAATGTCTATCATATCCGGGAACAGGACATAACCATTTAACTTTATCTAATTTACACCATGGAGTATTTCCTAAAACACCGTGTGTATATGATCTTGAAATTGAATCATACATAATATTAAGACTTGCATTTCCGTAAATAATAACATGTTCTTCTGTAGTATCCATAATATCTGCCATCATTTTCTTTGCTTCAGGGATACCATCAAGTACACCATAATTTCTACAATCAAGACCATTTGATGCTTTTATTTCAGACTTGCTGTTTAATACATCAAACATTCCCATAGTAAGATCAAGCTGTTCAGGACCCGGTTTTCCTCTAGACATGTCAAGGCTAATATCCTTTTCACATATATCACCATATTCTTTCTTAAGGCTTTCCAATTCCTTCTGTAACTGTTCTTTGTTCATTTCACTGTAAGCTAACATATTATTTCCTCCAAAAGATTATTTTATTTTTATCTATTAGTTTTTAAGCACTTCTATGTTTTTTGCTACATATTCAATCATAGAAATAATTGTAAGTGCTAATGAAATCCAAATCAATGCCCATCCTATAATGGTCAATATTTGATTTTCAAGGGGTATATTAACTATTAAAACTATAATCATAAACATTGAAAATGCTGTTTTAAACTTTCCCCACCAACCGGCGGCCAATACTATTCCCTGATCAGCAGCCAAAATTCTAAATCCACTTATAAATAATTCTCTACTGACAATAATAATAACAACCCAAGCCGGTATCATTTTAGGTGAAAGGCATATAAGCGCTGCACACACCAGTAGTTTATCTGCAAGAGGATCCATAAACTTGCCAAAATTTGTTACAAGATTATATTTTCTTGCAATCTTACCATCAAACAAGTCTGTAAGACTTGCAATAATAAAAATTCCAACTGCAATAAAATGATTATATGGAATGCAGTCCACAAGCATCATCACAACAAAAACAGGTACACATAATACTCTGAATATTGTAAGTTTATTTGGTAAATTCATATTATTCCTCCTCATCAACTGTATATTTCACCTATTAAATCATAGTCATTTGTTCCTGTGATTTTAACCTTGACAAAATCACCTGTCATAAGTTCCAAGTCACTAATAATAAACACATTGCTGTCAACTCCCGGACAATCCATATATGTTCTTGCCAAATATGCATGTTCTCCTGATATTTTTCCTTCTATCATTGCAACAAAAATTTTTCCAACATATTTTTCTGCAATATCAAAAACAATATCCTGCTGAAGTTCCATTATTTCATTTCTTCTGGCAATCTTTACTTCCTCATCAATTTGATCAGGCATTGTGGCTGCCGGTGTATTTTCCTCTGCCGAATATGTAAACACACCTAATCTGTCAAATTCCATTTCATTAACAAACTTTAATGTTTCCCGGTGATCATCTTCTGTTTCTCCTGGAAAACCTGAAATCAAAGTTGTACGTAAAATAATATTTGGAATTTTTTTACGCAATTTTGCAATAACTTCACGAAGCTGACTGTTTGTTGTCTGTCGTCCCATCTTTTTAAGAATGGAATCACTTGCATGTTGAATTGGAATATCGAGATACTTGCATATCTTATCTTCTGTTGCAATTGTCTCTATCAATTCATCATATATTTCTTCAGGATAGCAATAAAGTATTCTTATCCAATATATACCTTCAATTTTTACCAATTCCTTAAGCAACAGATGAAGCGACTTCTTTCCATATATATCTTTGCCATACATAGTTGTTTCCTGTGCAACAAGTATCAGTTCCTTTACACCCTTTGAAGCCAAATCCTTTGCCTCACTTATAAGTGCTTCCATTGGGACACTACGATAATCTCCTCTTACTTTTGGAATAATACAGTAAGTACAATGTTTATCGCATCCTTCTGCTATTTTCAAATATGCATAACTTGCTATATTAGACAAATTTCTTGGTGCATCAACACCTGCCAGTTTGTCAATATCACTCATAATTTGAATGTTCTTTTTATTTACAAAATATTCGTTTAATGCAGATGCAATGCTATCAATTGCAGTTGTTCCTATACATATATCTATTTCCGGAATTTCATCTTTTATCTCTTCGTGATAACGCTGTGCAAGACATCCTGCCAAAACCAAAACTTTGCAGTTTCCTTCTTCTTTGTACCTTGCCATTTCAAAAATGGTGTTGATACTTTCTTCTTTGGCATCACCGATAAAACAACAGCTGTTAATTATAATAACATCTGCCAATGTTTCATCATCAGTAAACTCATACCCTGCCTTAGACAAAATACCTGACATATGTTCAGAATCAACCAAATTTTTATCGCATCCAAGCGAAATAAATAATACTTTCAAACATATCTCCTTATTAAATCTCTTTTACAAATCATTTTTTATCTAACTATGTATTTTAAGATTTGCATTTTCTGTCATTTAAATCTTTTTTCTTTTTATGCTTTCACTGGGCAATTGCAAAAATATAATAAATGTGTAATGTATATTTGCGATGATTGACAAAAGATAATGAAAGTGCTTCTAACGCGGTCGGTTCATTAAGGTGGCGTAGCCAGCTTGATAGAACCGCTACCAGCGTTTGACAGCGGGAGCGTGCTTTCATTAATTTGTCAATTAGCGCAAATGCATATAGTTCCCTTAATATATTTTTGCAATTGTCCAATGGATTTACATAAGAAAAAAGTGTCAAATGACACTTTATTCCTCTTATTATTCTTCGTCACCTAAAATTTTGATTTTAGATTCCGCTAATTCTTCCACTGCAATTGATAATGGCTTTGCACCTTCTGCAACATTATCTAAAAGTGGTTCATCTCCGTCGATAATCTGTCTTGCTCTTTTTGATGTAGCCATAACGATAGAATATCTGCTCTGTACTACCGGCTGTTCACCGTCTTCAACTGTGCTGTTTGCAACAGCCATTAAATCTGAATATGATGGATGTAACATTATTTATCTCCTTTCGCGAACTTCAATATGTCCTCTTTTATTTGTTTAACAAAATCCATATCTAAAATTTCAGGATTGTTGTCGTTTTTTATATTTTCAATGTGATTTGCACATTTTTCAACTTGGTCATTTAATACAAAGTAATCATATTTTTCCATATTGTCTGTCTCTTCGGCAGCTTTTCTCAGCCTGTCGTTTATGACTTCAATACTTTCTGTTTGCCTGCCAACTAATCTTTTTTTTAATTCATCAGCACTAGGTGGCAAAATAAAAATAAGTTTTGCTTCAGGCATATTTTCTTTTACCTGTAATGCACCCTTTGTCTCAATTTCAAGAATAACATCATTTCCATTTTGTAAGCATTTTTCAACAAATTCTCTTGGTGTACCATAATAATGGTCAACATATCCTGCATACTCAAGCAACTGATTATCATTTATCATATTTTCAAACTGTTCGTTTGAAATATAATGATAATGAACGCCTGGTATTTCATTTGGTCGTGGATCTCTTGTTGTAACTGAAACTGAAACTTTATAGTTATCATTATGTTCTTTTAAGTAATTTACAACTGTTCCTTTTCCAACTCCTGAAAAGCCGGAAATAACTAATAATTTTCCCTTTTTCATAATAACCTTCTATTCTATATTTTGAATCTGTTCACGGACTTTCTCAATCTCTGTTTTTAGCATAATGGCTCTGTCAGATATTTCAGCGTCTGTTGTTTTCGAAAGAGTTGTGTTGGCCTCTCTGTTCATCTCCTGTGCAATAAAATCAAGCCTTCTACCAATGGTTCCACCATTTTCCAAATCTTCTTTCATTGCCTTTATATGACTGTCCAGTCTAACCAATTCTTCATCAACACATACCTTATCAGCAAAAATAGTAACTTCCTGTGCTATTCTTGCTTCATCTATCTGTGCATCTTCTAAAAGTTCATGAATTTTTGTTGTAATCTTTTCTTTGTATTCTTCAACAATAACCGGAGACTTTTTAGTAATAAACTCAACATTTCTAATCATTCCATCAAGTTTTAAAAGTAAATCTGCTTTTAATCTTTCGCCTTCTGCCTCACGTGTTTCTACCAATTTTTGTGAAGCTCCATCAATTGCCTCAATAACAAGCTGTTCAATGATTTCTTCGTCATCCTCAGCATTTTCAATTTTTACAACATCAGGACTTCTCATAATATAGCTTGTCTTAACATCGTTTTCAATGTTTAAGTCTTCACTGATCTGCTTATAACATTCAAAATACTCCTGTGCTAAAGCTTTGTTGTAACGAATACATTCATCACCTTCTCCAAGATTTTCATATGTGACAAACACATCTACTTTTCCACGGTTAATGTATTTTTTTATTTCATTTCTCAGATTGTTTTCTAAGAAATTTAATTTTCTAGGTAACTTAATACCAAGTTCTAAATATCTATGATTAACAGATTTCATTTCAACTGACACTTTTCTGTCGTCTTTTGAAACTTCAAATCTGCCAAATCCTGTCATACTTCTAAGCATATTGCCTCCTACAGGGACCAATTATTCACAATCCAATATATTATAATTCATAAGTTAAATACCGTCAAGGTTGACTTCCCTTATAAATAATAATAAAATTCAATAGAATCAACAAATTTGAGATGTTTTTACACTTAAATCATTATAGTATTTTTAAAATTATATATAATGCTGTTTTTTCAATAAATTAAATATTTAAGAAGGAGCACTTTTATGGCTTTTGACGGAATAACAGTTGCAGCTCTTGTGGCTGAATTAAACGAGAAGATATTAAATGGAAGATTATATAAAATTTCTCAGACTGAATCTGACGAATTGTTTCTAACAATAAAATCAAATAAGACCCAGTATCGTATGCTAATTAGTGCTAATGCCAGCCTTCCACTTGTTTATTTAACAGAAAAGAACAAGCAGGCTCCAATTACTGCACCAAACTTTTGCATGCTGCTTCGAAAACATTTGAGCAATGGACGTATTATTTCAATTACCCAACCTGGTCTTGAACGTATTATTGATTTTGAAATACAGCATTTAGATGAACTTGGCGACATAAAAACCAAACATCTTATAGTCGAATTAATGGGAAAACACAGCAATATTATTTTTACTGATAATAATATTATTTTAGACAGTATAAAACATGTCAATTCTATTATGAGTTCTGTAAGACAGGTTTTACCGGGTAGAAAATATTTTATTCCTGATACAATGAATAAAACAAATCCTCTTACAATAGAAAAGGAAGATTTCTTTAAAAGTGTATTTTCAAAACCAATGCCACTTTCAAAAGCAATTTATACAACATTTACAGGCATTAGTCCTACTATTGCTGAAAATATATGTTACATTAGCAAGTTCGATTCATCAATGCCTGCCAATGTTTTAGCAAAGGGGGATCAAAATATTATTTGGATGAATTTTTATCAGTTAATCAACAATGTCAAATCATCTGATTTTAATCCGACTATATATGAAAAAAATGGCAAGCCCGAAGAATTTAGTGCTATTACTCTTTCAACTTATAATGATTGTAGTGCAATGTCTTATGATAGCATCAGTTCACTACTTGAAGATTATTATGCAAAAAAGAACTTATATACGCGTATGAGACAAAAATCTGTTGACTTACGTAAGATTGTTTCTAACGCATTAGAACGTGACAATAAGAAGTATAATATTCAGCTTAAACAATTAAAGGATACAGAAAAGAAAGATAAATTCAAGGAATACGGTGATTTACTTACAACCTATGGATACTCAATTCCTTCAGGTTATAAAGAATTTGAAACTGTTAATTTTTATAATGGAAATACTGTAAAAATTACTTTAGATCCTACTCTTTCACCTATTGACAATGCGAAAAAATATTTTGATAAATATGCCAAATTGAAAAGAACAGCCGAGGCTTTAAATGATATTATTGTTGAAACAAAAAATTCAATTGAATATCTTGAAACAATAAATGTTGCTATTGATATTGCTACAAGTGAAGATGATTTAAAGGCAATAAGTCAGGAACTTGCTCAAACAGGCTATATCAAAAAACACAATACAGGTAAAAATAAAAAAGACAAACATAACAGTAAACCTCTACATTACATATCATCTGACGGATATGATATGTATGTTGGAAAAAACAATATTCAAAATGAGCAGTTAACCTTTAAAGTTGCAACCGGAAATGACTGGTGGTTTCATAGCAAAACTTTTCCCGGTTCTCATGTTATTGTAAAGGCTAATAATACTGAATTACCTGACAGTACATTTGAAGAAGCTGCAAGGCTTGCAGCTTTTTATTCCAAAGGTGCCAAACAGGATAAAGTTGAGATAGACTATATTCAAAAGAAACATATAAAAAAAGTAGCCGGTGCCATGCCCGGATTTGTGATATACCACACAAACTATTCAATGGTGGCAAAACCTGATATTACAGATATAAAATTGTTGTAGTATAAATCTACTATGCCACAAAACAAAAACAACAGGTTTTTACCTGTTGTTTTTGTTTTAATTATTTTATCCTATTAATTCATCATATAATTCCTGATATTTTTTAGCTGATGTTTTCCAAGAATAATCAACAGCCATTGCTCTGTCAACCATCTTGTTCCAATCACGTTTTTTATCATAAAATACATGTTCAGCATATCTTACTGTTCCCATCATTTCATGGGCATTGTAATTGCTAAATGAGAAGCCTGTACCTGTATTCTCATATTCATTGTAAGGCATAACTGTATCTTTTAATCCACCTGTTTCCCTAACAATTGGTAATGTACCATATCTCATACTCATAAGCTGGCTAAGACCACATGGTTCAAATAATGATGGCATAAGGAAAGCATCGCATGCTGCATAAATTTTGTGAGATAATTCTTCAGAATAATAAATATTTGCAGATACATCTTTTCCATATTTCCAGTCAAAATGTCTGAACATATTTTCATAACGTTCTTCACCTGTTCCAAGAATAACAAACTGAACTTCATCCTGACACATTTCATCCATAACACATGAAATCAAA
>URQO01000044.1 GCA_900550135.1 uncultured Eubacterium sp. | reverse complement strand
AATACATATTATTCTTTAAGATTTGTATACGGTTCAAGTGATGTTGTATATTATTTATATACAGGTAGTGCTGAGGATATTTCGGAGTCAACAACACCTTCAGAGACACAGACAGAAAGTCAGACAATACCTGAACTTGATGATCCAAATTGGACAGAATTTAAAGACAGTGCTGTTCAGTCAAATGTGGCAGTAAATGGAAACAAATTTTATGTTCAGACATCATTTAAAAATACAATTGTAAACAAGTCAAACTTTGGTTTGTATAATAAAACTTCATCATTAGAACAGCCTACATGGGGGATTCCGTTTAAAGATGACAATGCTGATACACCACTTGTTTCTTTCGTATTACCAAATGGTGGAGCAGTAAGCTCGGTTATTATAGACGGAACAACCTATCCGGCAGATGGCGTCAAAGTTGCTAATGGTGGGGATGTGGCATATATGGCACAAAGTCTTTTTGATTTAAAAGATGGAGAAGAAAACCATATATTCAAGGTGATTGTTACAAATACAGATTCTACAAAAGGTGATGTAGTTTTTGCATTAAAGGTTGTTAAAGGTGAAACAGAAACAGAAACAGAAACAGAAACAGAAACAGAAACAGAAACACCTACAACAACAGCACCTACTGAAACAACGAAACCAATGGTTCCTGAGGATGCAACATGGATTGATGTACCGAGAACAAATGGTGAGTATCAGTATTACATACCAACTGATTGTGTAAAATATCTTGCAACAGTTAATAATGAGGCAACAACAATTTATTTTGGCTATAAGGAAATTGGTGCTCCATTTAAAACAGTAAAATTAAATGGTGCAGATTATACAAAGTCCAATGCAGCTTATGTACGGATAAAGAAGGATGACCTTGTAATTAACAAAAGCTACAAGTTGGAAGTAACATCAGCAGATGGAAATACTACAGTACCATTTTATGTTAGAAAATCAACAACCAAAGATTATGCACCAACAGGTGTTGCAGGAACAGTTGATAAAAGCGGTTTGGCAAGTATATCATGGACTCCAGCACAGGATGCAGTAAATGCAGGATATACATACAAGGTAACAGTAAACGGAAAAGATGCTATAGTAACAGGTACAACTGCTACATATCAGTTTACAGGAGTTTCATATGGAACATATGAAGTAGTAGTCAGTACAGTTGATGGTGCAGGAAATGTGGTAGCTAGCGCAAAAGGAACAGTTGAATACAAAGCACCGGTAGCTACTTTTGTGGATGGAACTCATAATAATGATGCTGGTCAGTGGGAAAAATATCGTTACGAAGAAATAAAATGGACTGCAGTTGATGATGCAGTAAAATATGCTGTATATGTAGACGGCAAACTTTATCAGACAATTGAGGATCCAACACAGGAAAAGACAATAGTTCCTGCATATGCATTTGCAAATGGCATAAATGCCAGTGGTCAGCCAACAACAGTTGGAACGCATACAAGTGCCATTGTTGCAATTAAAAATGGTGACGAAATAAAAGAAAAAATGTCAGATGTAAGTTCAGACAATATTATGGGACAGAATGAGTTTTCATTATATGTAAACTATATTTATGGTAAGGAAACAAATCTTTGGAATACATCAGGTACTGACAGTAAGTGGAACTTTACAGTAAGTGAAGCTGTAAATGATAAAATTACTAAAGGTGCAGACGTAAAGGTTGATTACAATAGCAACGGTTATGCTGATTTAACATTTAACAATATGGGAAAACATTCTGGAAATGATCAGGCATGGACTATCAAGGCAGCAATTTATGATGAAGCTGCAAAGAATGGTGAAACACAAAATCTGGGATTTAACATTTATGGACCAAAAGAACTGATTGGTCAGACTATAAGGATCAAATGTTGTCGTGAGGAAGTAAGCAATGGAGATTATACAGGTGCAGGTGATATTTACGAAGAAAAAGATTATACATTTGAAGAAGATAAAGATGGAAATGCTATTATCGAATATTCAATGTCATTTGAATCAACAAATGATTCCTATGATTTGTTATTCGGACTTGGAAACTTAGATTTTGGAAGTGCAACAGACAAGACATTAAGATTGTCAGATGCTGACATTAGTACTGTATATGGTATTACTGACCTTAAGGCAACAGGTACAAATACAGAAACAGAAACAGGTGATTTGTTTGTATCATGGTCAACAAATATTCCAAACAGAATGCTTGGTTCATATACATATCAGGTTATAATTGATGGTGAAGTATATAATGACCCAACATACGGAACAGAAATTCCCGGAACAGTACAGAATATTACTGCTAAAGATTATGCAGTAGGAGAACATACGGTAGTTGTAAATAGTATTTATCATAGTACAATTACAAGTTCTAAAGAAGATAAGGCAACAATATCAAAGATAAAAAAGCCTGACTTGGTTATTACAGATATTAGTGTACCGGAGGGAACACATTATATTGGAGATACAGTAACAGTTAGTGTTACTATGAAAAATATCGGTAATGCTGATGCAGTACCAGAAGCTGGAAAGAACTTATCAGTGTCCTTATTTGATATACTATCTGATGGAACTGCTAAACAAATTGGCAATAGGATATGTCATGATCATGAGAAGGAATTAATAAACGGTACTGAAACAAATGGTTATATAAAAGCTGGTGATACATTTACAGCAGAATTCCCATATGAAATTAAACAGTTAGATGATAATACAAATTTCTACAAACTTAAAGCAGTAGCTGATTATGACAAAGTGGTAGATGAAGGCGATGACGAAGATAATAACGAGTATACAAAGAGATTCAAATTCTATGATCCACTTAAAGAAGTTACATTTACAAAGGATAACGGAAGCATTGTAGCTACATGGCCGGCATCAAATGATATAAAAAAATACATAGTCGAATATGTAGTAAATGGCGAAACAAAGACAAAAACTGTAACTGCAAATAAATGTGACTTTGGAGATTTAGTAGCATTTGATGAAGGAAGTACAGTAAGTGTTATAACAGTAGGTATTGATGATGACGAACATGTACATGCAACAGGAAAGCCATTGTCAGATATGATTATATCTAATGTGTCTATACCTAAAAACGCATATGCTGTAGGAGATGTTATTCCTATTACAGTTACAATGAAAAATGTAGGTATTACAGCAGGTACAGCTACAGGAAATCTTACTATTAAACCTACAAAAGCAGGCGAAATATTAACAGCAAATGTTACACCAAGTTATAGATTTATGGCTGAAGAAGACTATGCTAAAGAACAGTTAGCTGTAAATCAGGAGTTTAAGGCTACATTTAATTACACAGTGCAGCCGGAAGATTTGACAGCAGGAACTATAAACTTAGGTGGCTATGCAGATGCAGATGATTTTGCAACCGGTGGTCATGTAAAAGAAAGTAATGAAGATAACAACATAAAAGAAATACCTGTTAGAATTATTACAAAGGGCACCGTTACATTGGATAGTAATGATGGCAATGGTCCTGTTACTGCAACATGGAATGCTTCTACAGATACAGGAATTACAGGATACAGATTGCAGTATGTAGTAGATGGTAAAACTATTACAAAGGATTTGACAGAAACAAGTTATACATTTGATACTTCTGAGGGACTTGACAATCAGTCACAGGTAAAAGTATTAGTTAAATTTGAAGGTGATGATACATATTACGATTATGCTGATACAACAGCTATGGTTGATTTAATTGTAAGCAATGTAACCGGTCCTAAAGAAGGAAAGGCAAATGTAAACTTTAACTTAACAGCAACAATTAAAAATATTGGTACAGCAAAGGTTGCACCAACAACTAATGACTTAGATGGATATGGAAAACAAATCCATATTACATTAAAGTCACAGGACAATGTAAAGCAGGTTATAGCCGGTGGATATTATAAGGGAATGGTAGTTGGTGAAACAGCTGAGCTTCCTATCAATAATATTGTAGTTACGGCAGAAGGAAGTTATAAATTACAGATAAAAGTAGATGATGCCGGTTGGGATTTGGAAAGTGGCATGGATGCAGGATATATTCCTGAGTCAAATGAAGATAACAATGTATACACATACGACATGCTTATCAAATTCCAACAGAGTCCAATGGATTGGACATTATTTACAAGTGATGGTTCAAAAGATAATACTGATGATAATGGAAATCCATTTATAGTAGTTGCCAACGGCAGTGATAAGAGACAACTTGAATATAAGGTACTTGATACATCTATTGATGATATTAATTATATAGATATATACAACAAAGTACAGGCATATGGTGGATCATATGTAGCGTTTGGTATTAACGGTAACAAAACAATGGTACAGAGGACAGACGGTACAATAACAACCAGAATGTATTTCGCACAGGTATCAAGTGATATAGCAGAAAATTTCACAGCAGAAAAAGAAGCTATGGTTGATTATGGAACTCCAAGAACAGTTGGTGATGGTGTATTGCAGACTTGGGATGGAAACGGTTATCAGTTACATACACGTTCATTTGCAGCAGGAAAATACTATATAGTAAAAATTGTAAATGATGATGGCTCATATGTTACATTGGGACTTAGAATAAAAGGTGACTTAGGAAACTGGGTTTTAGCAAAAGCAAGTGACGACTCTGATCCTGAAAAAGTTCCAGTTGTATACCATGATAAATATCATACAATCAACGGAACAATATATTATGACAGTTCAGATTTAGGTTTAGCTTCAATGTCAATTTACAATGGAAATCATTTGGCATTAACAACAGATGGTACAAAGCCTATTAATGCAAAACATTGGAAAATGACAATGGCATATGCATCAGTTGATGCTAAGGGTAATTTCAGTGAAGAAGGACCGGAAGATTTGATATGTACAGAAAATCCGGGAACAGTTACTTTAGAGCAGACTAGTGAAATATTTGGATTACAGGGTAATAATACTATTCTTATTAAGATGCCTGAATTAATGGAACAGATTCCTATCCATAGTGCAAAGGGTGGACAAAAGGATAGTGAATACTACTTGTTTAAAGTATATTATGATACAGAAAACAACCCTGATGATTTTGTATACATTCCAATGAATATAGTAGGTGATATCCCTGCAATTGAAGAGATAAATGGACTTACAGTTTCAAATAGAGGTAGCTCATTATCAATAACATGGACAGATTCAATACAACAGGTAGCAGACGGATATGTATATGACTTATACATTGATGGTGTTTTAAAAGCATCAAATGTTAAAGCCGGTACATACAATTTCCAGGGCTATGATGAAATAGGCTCAACACACACTGTAAAAGTCGTAGGCAAATGGTGTGAACAAAGAACTGAAAAAACAATTGATTATACAATTTCAGAACCTGAAAAAGAGCCGGAAGAAATAATACCGGCAGACAAACCAAATTATCCAACTGATAATAAATGGGTATTAATTTCAGGACAACATATTTTACCTGTAGGTGTTGAAGGTAGATTAAGCCCAACTAATGCAAACATTTATTACTACACTGATGAAGATATGACAGATGTTACGGGATACAATGGAAACTATATTTCATTAAATGGTAACGACAGATACTTTACAGGAACAACTACAAAGATTTATGTTCAGGAAGGCGATAGCACTTCAATGGTATCAAAGAGTGTATATGACAGTTATTACTCAGGACAGACTTTGATGAATTCATCAAATATGTTCCAGGTACCAAATGATTTCACAAATGACACAACATATTATTATGTAGTACGTGTTTCAGGAAACAATGGAAATACATATAAAGATTTCTATTTTAAAGTAGTACCAACTGATAAATCAGTTGATGATGGTGTTTCACATACAGGTAAGTGGAGACAGATAAGTGGTCAGTCACAATTGTCAGTTGCAATGGGAGATAACTCAAAACTTCAGGGAACAATCAGTTATCTTGATTATCCGATTATGGATGAAGGTGTAACATTCAGTGACAAGGGTGGAACAACATCAACAGGCACTTATACATACAATGCTCAGGGATATAATGGTTACTATATGTCATTGATAGGTGATAGTAAGTATTATGCATCAGGCAATGTTAAGATTTCAGTTTCTAAAGGAAGTGAAACTGTATTATATGCTGAAGATGCAAAAGATTTGACATTTACAGAAAAGCCTATTGGTGACCAGGCATATTCAGGACAGGTAATGTTCGAAACTGAAAAAGTATTTACAGTAGAATATGCTACAACATATTACTTAATGAAGGTTGAAAGTGGCGAAAACGTTGCTTATATACCATTTGAAATAAAGGTTAATACAGGTAACGTTGAAATCCTTGGTTTCCAGATGAATACAAATCATCAGGAAGGTGGAGTGTCTGAATACAATCCATCATTCAGAGTTGTATCTAAGACAAGTAATGTTATGACAATTGGAAACAAACTTTATGAAGTTAAGAAGATGGGTACTGTTTATGGAATAAATAAAGGAACAGACCTTTCAGCAGATATGACTTTAGAAGGTGCACAAAGCAATGAAAATGTTGCAAAATTTGAGACTACACCACAAGGTAAGCTGGTAGGATATACTACAACAGCTAATGATAATGAGTATAATACATACTACGCATTAACATTTAAGTATATGAATTATTTATATGCTTCATTAGAACAGGATTGGTCATTTAGAGCATATGCTGTATTGGATATGGGTGATGGAACAGAAAAGGTTGTATATGGTAAAAACATTTATACAACAAATATGTATGAAATCGCTGATAACCTTTACGAAAACCAGAAGATGGGAACAGAGGATGCTCATAACTATTTATATGACAACATTCTTAATATTGTAGATATGTACAATAATGCAAACCAAATTGCAAATGCTATGTTCAAGGCATTAGGTGTAACAAGTACATCTGATTCAAGATATACATTGATCAACAAGATGGTGGCAGATATACATGATTATGGTAAATGTATAGGAAATTATACTTACAAAAACAGAACAAAATTTGTAAGTCTTCGAGCTGAAGATGAATTGCTTGAGTTGTTAAACAACGTTGAAGGAAAGAAGTCCTATAGTTGTTTATATGATTGGATTTATAATGAAACTGAGACATACAAGAGAAAAAATGGAACAGTTTATAAAGGATGTCATAAGTTAGTGCCGTATGATTGGGACAATACAATTGATAAAGATTTTTATAAACACTAAACACTAAATACAGGAATAGGAGGATATTTAAAGTGAAGAACAATAAAAATTACGAGAAGCCTGTTATTGAAGTGACTAGATTTGATATAGCTAGAAATATAATGGATGATTTCGGTGGTAATCACGGAGATGGTGACCAAACAACGTTTGTAGGAATATCAGAAGCTGACGGCGGACCAACATCAGCAACATTTGACTTATAAAGAAGGAGTAAGCAACATGAGAAAAAATATTAATAAATTTATTTCGGCAGTTTGTGCTGTTGCCATGGTTGTAAGCTCCATGACACTTACAAATAACACTGTAGAGGCTGTGGCAAAAGCCACACCTTCTACTTTGGCTGAAGAAGGAAATGAACCTTTAGTTACATCAATTAATCCACCAACAGATTTTTCTGTTAAAGGTGGAACATTAAAAATTGATGCAACATGGAAGGAAGCATTAGATGTAATTGAGGGAACACAGTATTATTTATATTTGGATGATGCTACAGAACCATATATTACAGTAACAGGAACAAGTACAACACTTGAAAATGTTCCGGCAGGTGCTCATACAGTTAGTATTAAGGCTTATTATGACGGAATATTTTCAAAATCAGTAGAATTGCCACAGATTATTGTATATGCAAAACCAGTGGCAGTTACAAATCTAAGAGTTGCAAGTCATAATATAAATACTCTTACAGCACAGTGGGATTATGTTGAAAATACAACATATAAGGTTGAAACATTAGATAATAATGATAATGTTGTAAGTGGAACAACTACAGACATAACCACAAAGGATGATACAGTGACATGTGTCATTGGTCAGTTACCGGAAGGTCAATATAAAGTAAGAGTTACCGCAATTGTAAATGAAGAAAATGCAGATGCTGTCACATCAGATACAGTACAGGTATATAATGTAAAAGCAGCTGATATTTCAGCATTGACATATGATTTGTCTACAAGAAAATCTGTTAAAATTGATTGGACAGTTAACAATCCTGTAGAGGGTCAGACATATATTGTATATTTGGATGGAACACAGGTGGCAACACTTGGAACAGATGTAAGAACATATACATATGAAAATGTGTCAGCAGGTAGCCATAAGATAAAAGTTTCAGCTACTTTAGATGGAATTGAATCAAATGGTTTGGAATATGAAGTTATTGTTAAAGGAGATGAAACAATAACAAAAATGGATACATCCTTAACACAGGTCGACACAAATGGCACACAGGCAGTTGATTCAAATTGGTCATATACTTTTGCAACACAGTCCGCCGACAGCTATGTTGGGGTTGATGCAAATGGAGACTTTGTAGCGTATATGCCATCATATGCCGGTGGAGCAGTAGATCAGGTATATCAGTCACTTACAGGACTTGAGGTTGGCAAAACATATACGTATACTTATACAATCAGTACTGATGTTAAAGGAAACAATATTCCTGTAAATGTAGCAAGTGAGGCTGTATACAATGATGACTATGAGTTGAAAGCAGTATCAACTGATGGAGTAACCGTCACAAAGAAGTTTACTGCCAAAGCTGAAACAATGAAATTTACATATACATTGGGATTTGTAAATAATGCTGCAACAGTAAAGATTTCTAAGGTAACGAAGGAAGAGTTACAGCCAATTGATGCAACTTTATCAGACGTATCAGGTGGATCAAATCAGGTTCATGTAAAATGGACATGCAAAGATGCACAGTCAGAACAAAGATACAAAATTTACTTGTATGATAAAAATGGTGAAGTAGTTGATACAGCAGAAAATATTGGTTCTACGGAACACATATTTACAAATGTTCCTGCAGGAGAAGGCTATACAGTAAAAGTTGCATCAACACTTAACGGTCATGAGTCAACAGGTGTCACATCAGATGCAGTAGATGTTGTTACTGTATTAACATCTGATCAGGCTTCTGTGGAAGGTTTCCAGATTAAAACTAACAATGTTGGTGAACAGGTTGCTTTTAGAACAATTTGTAAGGCTACAAAAGTTGGTAACCAGATTACAGCAAATGATGGAAATACATATACAGTTGCAAGTGTAGGAACAATTTACACTTTGGATACAAACAATGATGGATATAGAAAGAATGATGTACTTAATGCATCATATACTATTTTAAATTCTACAGCAGTATCAGGACAGGAATATACTTATACAGGTGCTATTCAGTATAAGGGAACTAATAGGACTTACGGATACGTAGCAACAGACGGTGGGGTTTTATCATCTTGGAATCCAAGTGACACAGACAATACATATTATGTAAGAACTATGACATTGCCTGATGTAGCGCTTACATCTTCAATATATGCAAGAGCATTTGTAGTAACAACAGATGGAACAATTATTTATGGTAAAAAGACTGCAACAATATCAGTTGCTGAAGTTGCTGATTACTTGTACAAAAATAGTAAGGCAAGAAATTATACAGCACACAAATATTTGTTTACAAATATATTAAGCAAAATTGCTACAACTAATCCATATTATAGAAGTACAGCACTTCCTTATGGTTGGGACCAGCAGTTGTTTACACCAACTAATCCAACATACAAAACAGATGGAACATTAGAAGATTTAAACAAATAGAGTATTATATAAATATTTAATTAAAAAGAATTATCACTGATAAAAGATGTCGGGGAGGCAACTTTTGGAGTGATAATTCTTTTTTTGAAAATAAAAATGTATAATTAAAAGTGACAATCATTACACATATTTTCTTTTAGGAATAGAAAATCAGTCAGAAATACATTATGCAATGCCTGTTAGAAATATGCTTTATGATTCATTGAATTATTCAGGACAGGTGAGTAGAATAGAGAAAAATCATAAAAAGAAAAAGGATAAATTAAGTTCAGCAGAATATTTATCGGGAATGACCGGGGAAGAAAAATTCGGGCTGTCAAATGATGAAGCTGTAGAGGCAGTGAATAAATATTACAAATAGAAGAAAAATATACAATTATATAAAAATATATGTCTTTAATGTAGTTGACATTTGTGAATGAATTGACTAAAATAATTAAGGATATAACAAAGACTATGATAGAGACAGTAGTTTAATGGTAAACGTTTAAGAGAGCCTGTATGTGGTGGGAGCAGGTACAAGTAGCTGTTAGATGAATATCACTCTGGAGTTGCAGCCCGAACTTTTTACATGAATTATTTACATTAAGTAGGAGCTGACGGTTTCTCCCGTTACAGAGAACACATATAAAGGGAAAATCCCGAGTATGCTGTTAAAGGTGGTATAACGAAGATTTAGGCTTTCGTCCTTAGCAGGGCGGAAGCCTTTAATATTTTTATCTATGAGTACACGAGGCTCATGCCTAAATATTTAATTTGCATAAATACTAAAACAAACAGTAATACAATATAAAAATGAAAGGAGTACAGAATGTACAAGAAAGTTTCAACTAATCTCAATTTTGTTGAGAGAGAAAAACAGACAGAAAAGTTTTGGAAAGACAATGACATTTTTAAGAAAAGTATGGATAGCCGTAAGGAAGGAGAAACATACACATTTTATGATGGACCTCCAACAGCCAACGGAAAGCCACATATTGGACACGTTTTAACACGTGTTATAAAAGACATGATTCCACGTTACCAGACAATGAAGGGACATATGGTTCCAAGAAAGGCAGGATGGGACACTCATGGACTTCCTGTTGAGTTGGAAGTAGAAAAGATGCTTGGCTTAGATGGAAAAGACCAGATTGAAGAATATGGTCTTGTACCTTTCATTGACAAGTGTAAGGAAAGTGTTTGGAAATATAAAGGTATGTGGGAAGATTTCTCAGGTACTGTAGGTTTCTGGGCTGATATGGACAATCCATATGTCACATATGACAACAACTACATTGAGTCAGAATGGTGGGCCCTTAAAACAATTTGGGACAAGGGATTATTATACAAAGGATTCAAGATTGTTCCTTACTGTCCACGTTGCGGAACACCTCTTTCATCACAGGAAGTAGCTCAGGGTTACAAAGATGTAAAGGAACGTTCAGCAATTGTTAGATTTAAGGCAAAAGATGAAGATGCATATATTTTGGCATGGACAACAACACCTTGGACATTACCATCAAACGTTGCACTTTGTGTAAATCCAAATGAAGATTACGCAAAGGTAAAAGCAGCAGACGGATATGTATATTACATGGCAGTTGCTTTGTTAGACACAGTTTTAGGTAGCCTTGGCAATGAAGAAGAAGGTGTTAAGGCATACGAAATTATTGAAACTTATAAAGGTAAAGAACTTGAACATAAAGAATACGAGCCATTATACGAATGTGCTCATGAAAAAGCTGAAAAACAGCATAAGAAGGGATTCTTTATTACATGTGATACTTATGTAACACTTACAGATGGTACAGGTGTTGTTCATATTGCTCCTGCATTTGGTGAGGACGATGCCAATGTTGGACGTAACTATGACCTTCCATTTGTTCAGCTTGTTACTGAAAAAGGTGAAATGTCAGAAGAAACACCATTTGCCGGCTTATTTGTAAAGAAGGCAGATCCTGAAGTATTAAAAGACTTAGATGCAAGAGGATTATTATTTGATGCTCCTAAGTTTGAACATAGTTATCCACATTGCTGGAGATGTGATACACCACTTATTTACTATGCACGTGAATCGTGGTTTATCAAGATGACAGCAGTTAAGGATGATTTAATTAAAAATAACAACACAATTAACTGGATTCCTGAAAGTATCGGTAAGGGACGTTTTGGAAACTGGATTGAAAATGTTCAGGACTGGGGCGTAAGCCGTAACCGTTATTGGGGAACACCACTTAACATCTGGCAGTGTGATTGTGGATGTATGCAGTCAATTGGCAGCCGTCAGGAACTTTTTGAAAAGTCAGGTGACGAGAAGGCTAAGACAGTTGAATTCCACAGACCTTACATTGATGAAATTACAATGCCATGTCCTGAATGTGGTGGTACAATGAAGAGAGTTCCGGAAGTTATTGACTGTTGGTTTGATAGTGGGGCAATGCCATTTGCACAGCACCATTATCCATTTGAAAATAAAGATTTATTTGAACAGCAGTTCCCTGCTGACTTTATTTCAGAAGCTGTTGACCAGACACGTGGATGGTTCTACACATTACTTGCAGAATCAACATTGTTGTTTAATAAGGCTCCATACAAGAACGTAATCGTTTTAGGTCACGTTCAGGATGAAAACGGACAGAAGATGAGTAAGTCAAAGGGTAACGCAGTAGACCCATTTGAAGCACTTGACAAATATGGTGCAGACGCAATCAGATGGTACTTCTACATCAACTCAGCTCCATGGCTTCCAAACAGATTCCATGGCAAGGCAGTAGAAGAAGGACAGCGTAAGTTTATGGGTACACTTCGGAACACATACGCGTTCTATGTACTTTACGCAGAAATTGATCAGTTTGATCCAACTAAGTACACACTTGATTATGACAAATTATCAGTAATGGATAAGTGGTTATTATCAAAGATGAATTCTATGGTTAAGGCTGTAGATGACAACCTTGGAAACTACAGAATTCCTGAAGCTGCAAGAGCATTAGATGAATTTGTTGATGAAATGTCAAACTGGTATGTAAGACGTTCAAGAGAAAGATTCTGGGCAAAGGATATGCCACAGGACAAAATTAATGCTTATATGACACTTTATACAGCACTTGTTACTGTATCAAAGGCAGCAGCACCTATGATTCCATTTATGACTGAAGATATTTATCAGAACTTGGTTAGAAGTGTTGATCCTAGTGCAAAAGAATCAATTCATCTTTGTGACTTCCCTGAAGTTAATGAAGCTCACATTGACAAGGAATTGGAAGAAAATATGGAAAGAGTACTGAAAGTGGTAGTTCTTGGTCGTGCTTGTAGAAACAAGTCAAATATTAAGAACAGACAGCCTATTGGCAAGATGTTTGTCAAGGCAGATTTTGAACTTCCGGTATTTTTCCAGGAAATAATTACTGAAGAATTGAATATAAAAGAAGTAGAGTTCACTGATGATGTTAGAGCATTTACATCATACTCATTTAAGCCACAGCTTAGAACTGTTGGACCTAAGTACGGCAAGTTTTTAGGAAAGATTAAGGAAGCTTTATCAAATCTTGACGGAAATGTTGCAATGGATAAAATAAATGCAGGTGAAGCACTTACATTTGACTTTGATGGCAATGAAGTTGTTCTTGAAAAAGAAGACTTACTTATTGATATGGCTCAGGTTGAAGGTTATGTATCAGAGGGCGAAGGTGATGTTACGGTAGTTCTTGACACAAACTTAAGCGACGAATTGTTGGAAGAAGGTTTTGTTCGTGAGGTAATCAGCAAGATTCAGACTATGAGAAAAGAGGCTGGATTTGAAGTCATGGATAAAATCATTGTAAATGTTGCTAACAATGACAAGGTAAAATCTGTAATTGAAGGAAACATTGACGAAATTAAGCAGGAAGTGTTGGCAGACAGTGTCGAATTTGATAAAATAGATGGGTATGAGAAAGAGTGGAACATTAATGGCGAGAAAGTTACATTTAGTGTTGTAAAAAACTCATAAACTACTAGTTGAACGGACTTTATGCAAATTAAAAAGGAACGGTTTATAATCGTTCCTTTATTTGTGCAGGGTAATGCCTGCTTTAGAGACTTAGTTTTAAAGAAAACAAAGTTTTAATTTTAGAGAATGGAGAGAAATTATGGCTAAAAAAATGATGGCAGAGCAGAAAGAAGAATTCGTAAAAGAATTCAAAAAGCGCGTAAAAGATCAGGCAAAGATGCTTTATCGTAAAACTCTAGATGAAATCAGCGATAGACATAAATTTGTTTGTGTAGCTTATGCGGTAAAGGATATTGTTATTGACCAGTGGATTGCTACACAGAAAGCTTACGAAAAGGCTGATGGCAGAACAGTTTACTATTTATCAATGGAATTCCTAATGGGTAGAGCTTTAGGAAACATGATTATCAACTTATCAGCAAGAGATGAAATCAAAGAAGCAATTGCTGAACTTGGACTTGATTTAAACGTAATCGAAGATCAGGAACCGGATGCAGCTTTAGGTAATGGTGGTTTAGGACGTTTGGCAGCTTGTTTCTTAGACAGTCTTGCTACATTAAATTATCCGGCATATGGATGTGGTATTTGTCTGCCAGTACGCGGACGATGTTCTGGAACTCTTTCTTGTCCGGTGAGCCGTAGTAGATCGTGACGCCAAAACGCGCAACCAGAGACAGTTTTTCCTGCACCGTATCGTTGGAGTGCAGATCGTCGTCCAACTCGCGCTTATCGCTGAATTTCTCGCGGATTAAGTGACGGCGGTTCGATGTCGCATAAATCAGGACATTCTGCGGCTTAATGCCGAGACCACCCTCAATGATTGCTTTCAGATATTTATATTCCAGCTCATATTCCTCAAAGGAAAGATCGTCCATATAAATGATAAATTTGTAGTTGCGGTCTTTGATCTGCTCCAGGACATCTGACAGTCCGCGGAACTGGTGCTTGTACACCTCGATCATGCGGAGTCCGCGGTCATAATACTGATTTAAGATCGCCTTGATACTGGATGATTTACCAGTACCGCTGTCACCGAAAAGCAGGCAGTTGTTTGCCGCGCGCCCCTCGATAAATGCCTCGGTATTCTCAATCAGCTTGGCTTTCTGCAGCTCATAGCCGACCAGATCGTTCAGCTCGATATGTTCCACGCGCGTGATCGGCTCGATATCGACCTGCTTTGCCTCGTCATCCATGATAATATGGAATGCTTTGTTAAGACCAAACTTGCCGACACCAAATTCTTTATAAAATTCGGTCACGATATCCTGAAATTCCTGATCACTCTCCGCATTCTCCAGTGAAACCGATAATTCAACGATCCGGTCGCGGATGCGGTGGTTGAACGCCTTGCTGTTTTCCAGCGCATTTTCGTAATGCTTCATCTCCGACCAGATGCCGTTCTCAGCCTCGTCCAGACGGGCAATATCCAGGGAAAAAAGCTCTCTGACCTGTGTCAGAGAGCTTTTCTTATGCAATTTGATTACTTCTTCTGGTTCAGCGTCTTTGCAAAGCTGTCCTTCAGAGTTACAATGCGGTTGAAGCGGCCGCTCTCGCGGTCCTTGCAGTAATAACCCATGCGGACAAACTGGAAGCGCTCGCCTTCCTTGGCATCAGCCAGCGACGGCTCGAGCTTGCAGCCGGTCAGCTTCTTGAGCGAATCCGGATTGAGGTAATCCAGATAATCCGTGCCCTCCGGTACGTCATTAACGTTCTCGAGGGTGAACAGATTATCGTACAGATACAGGTCCGCGTCGATGGCGTGCTCGGCAGATACCCAGTGAATGGTGCCCTTGACCTTGCGGCCGTCCACCGGCATGCCGTTGCGGGTCTCAAGATCAGCCGTGCAGCGGATTTCCACGATCTCGCCGTTGTCGTCCTTGACGATCTCGTTGCACTTGACGATATACGCGCCCATCAGACGAACCTCGCCGTCCGGCTTGAGACGCTGGAACTTCGGAGGCGGCACCTCCGCGAAATCGCTCTTTTCGATATACAGCTCGCGGGTGAACGGAACCTTGCGGCTGCCTGCTTCCTCGTTACGCGGATTGTTCGGCACCTCGAACTCCTCGCACTGACCC
>URQO01000043.1 GCA_900550135.1 uncultured Eubacterium sp. | reverse complement strand
TCAGATGCTCTTTCGATCTCGATCTTGGAAACACCTGCACTGTATAATTTCTTTTTCAGAAATGTTCTGATCTTGTTATCTTCTACCAGGTTATCTGCAAAGTCTTTTTCTGCGTACCATCTAGAATCCCATTCTTTGATAACGCCGACTCTTAAACCATGAGGATTAACTTTCTGTCCCATTGTAAACCTCCTTATCTTTCATCCAGAACAACAGTAATATGGCACTGTCTCTTTTCGATTCTGTAAGCACGGCCCTGTGCTCTAGGCTGTATTCTCTTCATTGTAGGTCCTTTATCTGCGTAACACTCTGCTACATAAAGGTTCTCTCTATTCATGCCATTATTGTTCTCTGCGTTTGCAATGGCAGATTTTAATAACTTTCCAATGATTTCTGAAGCATATCTTGGATTATATTCTAAAATTCCTAAAGCTGTTTCAACATCTTTACCTCTGATGGCATCAAGTACGAAACATGCTTTTGTTACAGAACATCTAGCGTAAGAAAGCTTAGCAGATGGTCTGTTATCTTTATTTGCATTTCTCTCTCTTTTAATCTGGGATCTATGTCCTTTTGCCATGGATGAACCCTCCTTTCAGGCTGTTATCTATCTAACTTTACTCTTCTTTTCGTCTTTTCCATGTCCTCTGTATGTTCTGGTTGCAACGAATTCTCCTAATTTATGTCCAACCATATCTTCTGTAACATATACAGGTACATGTTTTCTTCCATCATGAACTGCGAAGGTATGACCTACGAAGGATGGGAAGATAGTAGAACGGCGGGACCATGTCTTAATAACACTCTTGTCGCCGGACTGATTCATCGCATCTACTTTTTTTAATAAACTTGCATCAGCAAATGGTCCTTTTTTTAATGAACGAGCCATGAGTTACCTCCTTAATTATTTAACGTTCTTTCCGTCTCTTGTTCTTACGATCAATTTGTTAGAATGTTTGTTTTTCTTTCTGGTCTTTAAGCCGAGTGCCGGTTTACCCCATGGAGTACATGGACCTGGACGACCGATACTAGCCTTACCTTCTCCACCACCGTGTGGATGATCGTTAGGGTTCATAACAGAACCACGAACTGTAGGACGGATTCCCATGTGACGTTTACGTCCTGCTTTACCAATGTTGATAAGGTCATGTTCGATGTTTCCAACCTGACCGATTGTAGCACGACAGTTTAAAGGAACCATTCTCATTTCTCCGGATGGAAGTCTTAATGTTGCATATTTTCCTTCCTTAGCCATAAGCTGTGCGGAGTTACCAGCGGAACGAACTAACTGAGCTCCTTTTCCAGGATGCATCTCAATGTTGTGAATTTCTGTACCAACTGGGATATTCTCAAGTGGAAGGCAGTTTCCAATATGAATTTCAGCATCTGGACCGTTCATGATTGTTGTGCCAACCTCTAATTTATTAGGTGCAATAATGTAGGACTTCTGTCCATCTACGTAACAGATTAAAGCAATGTTTGCTGTTCTGTTTGGATCGTATTCGATAGCAACAACTTTTGCTGGAATACCATCTTTATTTCTCTTGAAATCGATTAATCTATATTTCTTCTTAGCACCGCCGCCACGATGTCTAACTGTGATTTTACCCTGGTTGTTACGGCCGGAATTTTTCTTTAAAGAATAAGTGAGAGATTTCTCAGGACTTTTCTTTGTGATCTCTGAAAAATCAGATCCGGTCATATGTCTTCTGGAAGGTGTATATGGGTTATAAGTTTTGATTCCCATTACTTTCACTCCTTTCGTTTCCGAATATTTGATATCACGCTTTTATGCGTATAATTTCCTGTTATCTTTAAATCTTACAGACCTTCAAAAATCTGAATATCTGCACTATCCTGTGTTAACTGAACAATGGCTTTTTTCTTAGCAGCAGTTCTTCCGTAAACCATGCCTCTTCTTTTCTTTTTACCATTTAAGTTCATTGTGTTAACTTTAGCAACTTTAGCACCCTCGAACATTCTCTCAACTGCTTCTTTAACCTGAGTCTTAGTTGCATCTGGATTTACGTAAAATGTGTATTTCTTTTCGCCCATAGCAGTCATACTTTTTTCAGTAACGACTGGCTTTAAGATGACGTCATAATATTTTAAATCTGCCATTATGCGTATACCTCCTCGATTGCTGCAACTGCCTCGCTTGTAACAACAACTGTATCGTATTTAAGAATATCAAATACGTTGATTGTATTTGTTAAAGCAGTTTTCACTGTAGGGATGTTCTTAGCTGACTTAACTGTATTTGCATTGTTTTCATTTAATACTACTAATGCTTTTTCAGCCTTTAAGTTTGCCATAACCTTTGCAAATTCCTTTGTCTTAGGAGCGTCAAACTTTAATTCATCAACTACGATTAACTTTCCTTCGTTAACTCTTGATGTCAATGCTGACTTAAGAGCTAATCTTTTTTCTTTTTTATTCATTTTGAATGAATAATCTCTTGGTGTTGGAGCAAATACAACTCCGCCGCCTGTCCACTGTGGAGATCTTGTTGAACCCTGTCTTGCATGACCTGTTCCTTTCTGTCTCCATGGTTTTCTACCGCCACCGCTAACTTCTGAACGAGTTTTAGCTTTCTGTGTACCCTGACGGTTATTTGCGAGCTGGCTAACTACAGCCTGGTGAACTAAGTTTTCATTTACTTCCACACCAAATACTGCATCGCTAAGTTCGATTGTTCCAACTTCGCTTCCTTCCATATTTAAAACAGATACTTTTGCCATCTGTGCGTTCCTCCTTTCAAATACTACTTACCGGCTTTAACAGATTCTTTAATTGTTACTAAAGCTTTCTTAGGTCCCGGTACAGCACCTTTAACTAAGAGTAAATTCTTTTCTGCGTCAACTCTAACGATTTCAAGGTTCTGAGTTGTAACCTTCTTGCCACCCATGTGACCAGGCATTCTCTTTCCTTTGAATACTTTACTAGGTGATGAACAAGCGCCGTTTGAACCTGCATGTCTGTGGTATTTTGAACCATGAGCCATAGGTCCTCTTGACTGTCCGTGTCTCTTAATTGCGCCCTGGAAACCTTTTCCCTTTGCAATTGCAGTAGCATCAATCTTATCTCCAGCTTCAAATACATCAGCTTTGATTTCATCTTTTACTGCATACTCACCTTCGAGTTTAAATTCTCTTACATATCTCTTGTAAGATACGCCTGCCTTGTCAAACATTCCCTTAACTGGTTTGTTTACAAGTTTTTCTCTGATATCTTCGAAACCAACCTGTACTGCTGCGTAACCATCGTTCTCAACTGTCTTAACCTGTGTTACTACACAAGGACCAGCCTGAAGAACTGTTACAGGTACTAATTCGCCAGCTTCGTTGAAAATCTGAGTCATTCCAACTTTTCTTGCTAAAATAGCTTTCTTCATTATAATTACCTCCTGTTTAATCTACAGCGGATCGCATTGCCGCGATCATCCTAGAACAGTTTTGTAATCAATCTGCGATTAACTACATATATAAAACCTTCAAGGATAATTTCTCACTATTTGTTTTTCATCTTAATATCGATGTACACACCTGCTGGCATTTCAAGCTTTGATAAAGCTTCTACTGCCTTCTGGTTTGGAGCAATGATATCGATGAGTCTCTTATGAGTTCTCTGTTCAAACTGCTCTCTTGAATCTTTGTACTTATGAACAGCTCTAAGAATAGTAATAACTTCTTTCTTAGTTGGAAGTGGTACAGGACCACTAACTTCTGCTCCTGTTCTCTTTGCAGTTTCAACAATTTTTTTAGCTGACTGATCTACTAATGTGTGATCGTAAGCTTTAAGTGTAATTCTCATTACTTGTGCCATAAAAAAAGCCGCCTCCTTTTCGTACTATTTAGCACGACAAGCGGTGACCGTACAACTTTTCCGTGTGTGTCATAAACATTTACAACTTACATCACGGCGTTTCCACTCCCTGGTGGACTAATTTTTGTACAGTGACTTGTCGCCAGTTTCCTAACTTGACATTCGCTCCACGGAAAACCTACTTACGTAGCAACCTCACGCTTCAACGCTATCATGTCACAGCACGAGTTATCATAACATAACTCTTTTACAAATGCAACACTTTTTTTCAAAAAGTTCTAAGTCGTGCAAACCAATAAAATAGAAGGCTGAGGATTGTGCTTGCACAAATCCCAGACTTCTATTTTATTGGTTTATAGGACGCAGTCCGTGACCGAGATGCAATATGCGAAGCATATGGAATCGAGGTGCACGACTTTGAACCTCTTCCGGTTTCTACTTATTAATAGGATAATAATCAAAAATTCCCTGTATAGCATCTGTTATGTTTATTATATCACTATATCCTATTAGTGATATGATTTTATATCCACGATAATTCAAATCTATTAACTTCATTTGTTCACACATTACTTTTCCCACAACTTCATCGGTTTTAATATCTATATGCAAAGGATCCCTTGGTGCTTCTTTGCATATAGGACAAACAATTGCCTGTTCTGTTTTATTAAAGTAATTCTTACTAACCACTAATACAGGTTCTGAAATTTTTTCTACCTGCAATATATCTCCCTGTTCAAATTTCAGCACTTACCATTTCTCCCTTCCAACTGCTTCACCCCATTGAAACTCTTCATATGGACCCATCTTTCCGCCAAACTCTTCAACCCTTTCCTCTAATGTCTTATGTTTAAAACTTTTAGACAAAATAATATCTCCGTTTTCAACCTTTATCTCCAAAACATCGTTTATATGAGCTCCAATTTTTTCAAGTAATTCTTTAGGTAATCTTATACCCTGACTATTTCCCCATGTTTTAACTTGAGTTTTCATGACAAACACCTCCAAGAATGTATATCCCAAGTATATACATTCTTGGAGGTGTTTGCAATATATTTAAATATCTTTTTTCAAGTCAATTCAGGAAAAATTTCTCAAAAGACCAGTGCTATACTTGAATCATCAAATAACAAATCTCAAAGGAGGAAATTTATATGGAAAATTTTGAAAAGGGGAAAATTTTGAAAAACAACACATTTAAATTTTTGTGTATGTTGGCAATTGTATTGGCTGGCATATATATAGGAAGTATTCAGACATATGCTGTCGACAACACATCAATGGATACAGCCAAGTCTATAAATACTGACGGAACTGTTTATTCAGGATCTACCACAATTCAATTTGAGGATCAATATTTCAAATTTACATTACCAAAATCCGGGCGTATAAAATTAAATTATAAGGCATATTACACTTCTGGCAGAGTATACTCCACACCTGGTATAACTTTATATGATGAAGATGGCGAAGAATTAAAGCATAGTTATGGTAACGATGTTGACAGTGTGCTCAATTTTTTCAGTTATAACAAAAATTTTGATTTAACTAAGGGTACATACTACTTTGTTGTTAGCACCAGTTTATATACCGGTTGTTCTTTTGATTTTTCAATTAACTTCCAATCTTCAAATGAATCTTTTTCAGAAACAAACGGTGGAATTAACAACACGTTATTGACAGCCAGTAAAATATCTCTTGGAAAGAACTACAAAAGTCATATTGCATTAAACGATACTAAAGATTTTTATAAATTTACACTGAATTCAAACTGCAAATTAAAGATTAATCTTAAAACTCATTTCAATAGGCCACGTTACTATATATACGATAGTAATGGTTACGAAATATATGGCAAAGTTGATAATTTTTGGAATGAAAGTTCTCAGATTTTCAATACCACTATCTATTTAAATTTAAATAAAGGAACTTACTATTTAGGCATATTTGCAGTAGGTGATTACAGATTAGAATCAGAAGACACCGGAAACTATGACCTCACTCTTAATATGAGTGCCAAGTATCTATCGCTTAATAAATCCGAAGTATATATGGACAAATTTAAAACCTATACATTAAAGTCAACTGTAACACCTGCCACAAAAGAAACTGTCAAATGGACAAGTAGTAATAATAAAGTTGCAACCGTTAATTCCAAAGGAGTTGTATACGGAAAGAAACCAGGTTATACATATATAAAAGCTGTTGTTGGAAATAATGTATATGCATACTGTACTGTTTATGTAAAACCAGGTACAACAAAAATTACTAAAGTAAAATCAAAAGCTAAAGTCGAAGATAACCGTAGAACCATTTTAATATATTGGAAAAAATTAAGTGACATTGACGGATACAAAATATACTGTTCAAATTCACGCTACGGCAAATATAAACTTGCTGATTATCCATATAATGCTTCAACAAAAAGTACATATTTCTATTTGAAGCGTCATAAAACATACTATTTTAAGATACGCACCTTCAAATATGTCAATTCCAAAACTATTTACGGAAACTACAGTAGTGTACGAAAGATTAGGGTAAAATAACATACTATAAAGGAGGAATTTTAATATGAATCAATTTTCAAGAAATAGTGCTCTTACAATTTTATGTATATTGACAATTATACTTGCCAGTATATTCAACATAAACATTACTACAAATGCAGATGCCAATGCATCTCCTGAAACAGCACAGTATATAGCTACTAACGGAATAAACTACTCCGGTAACATTACTAACACTGAAAATAAAATTTATTATAAATTTATATTAAATTCAAATTCCAGATTAAGAATCAATTTTAAAGCTTATTTTGATTTATCATGCTATTATGTTTACGATGCAGATTATCATCTGGTATATAGCCAAACTTATAATGACTGCAATCGAAATACACAACTTTACAATGATACTTCATATGTGGATTTAAATCGTGGAACTTATTACTTTTGTGTAGCAAATGGTTCTTCCCAAATGGGCAAATATGAATTTTCTTTAAATATAAGTGCTAAAACTCTATCATTGAACAAAAGCGAAATTTATATGTACAAAAACAAATCCTACACATTAAAGCCAACTACTACACCTGCCACAAAAGAAAAAATAAAATGGACAAGTAGTGATAATAGCGTAGCAACTGTGAATTCCAAAGGCGTTGTATATAGTAAAAGAGCCGGTTCTACTGTAATTAAAGCCGTTGTGGGAAATAAAGTAACTGCAACATGTACTGTCTATATAAAACCGGACACCTGCAAAATTCTCAAAATAAAATCCGGTGCTCTGGTAAATAAACGTCGCAGAACTGTTGTAGTATATTGGCAAAAACTCAGTGATATCAGTGGCTATAATGTGTATTATTCCACTTCGCGCTATGGTAAATACAAAAAGGCCGACTATTATTTTTTAATAGACACATGGAATCATCGCGATTATAAACTAAAACGCCATAAAACTTACTACTTCAAAATGCGTGCTTTTAAATACGAAGGGCGAAAAACTCTTTATGGCAACTACAGTAGCGTAAAAAAAATCCGCGTAAAATAATTTTCATTTTCAAAGAGATATGGCAAACGTCATATCTCTTTTCCTTTTTGTCCTTACTATTTTCAATCAAAAAGATGGACTAATATTTTTATCGATAATAATCCATCTTTTTAAATGTTAGTTATATTATTTTAATCCTGCTTTTTGTTTTATCATTGAAATCAATGTTTCTACATCTTTTATATCAATAGTATACTGTTCTGTAACTGTATTGATAACAAGTCTATTCATAATTCCTTTTTTCTCCATGTAAACAGATTTAACATCTTTATAATCTACTTCTGCAAATTTTGTTGTACTTGCAGACAACGTAACTTGGAAACATTTAATGGTCATTTTTTCCATTCCAATTTCAATACAATTTCCCATTTTTTTGAACATAAGAACAAACTCTAACAATCCCACCATAAGAGCAACCAATGATATAACGAAATATACCGTTTCATTATCACTCTTGTAGAAACTTGATTTGCCTGCTTCTGTGATATAAAGATCAAAAAACATCACTGCTATAACAACTGTAAAAGCTGCCATAATACTTTCTACAATTATTTGTTTCTTTTCAATTCCTTTAACTTTTGTCATTTTAATGTCCTCCTAATTTTTATTATAAAATCTGAAAAGTTATTAATAATTATTAATGCATTAAATCGTTAACAATTATTATCTATAATATCACTTTGATAAACTAATAGCAATATTTATTTTAGCCTATAGTTTATTAACAAACGTAATTTTAAACTGTAATCTAAACATATCAATAATACAAAAAGGAGATTTGTTTTGGACTATAAGTTATTAGGCAAAAATATTAAAGAAGTTCGTAAATCTTTAAAAATGACACAGGAACAATTAGCCGAAAAAATAGAAGTATCTACGGTATTTATAAGTCAAATCGAAAGTGGTTCAAGAAAGCCAAGTTTAGAGACTATCTACAAATTATCCATTGCGTTGAAAATAAAAATTGACACGCTGATTAATACAGACTACAATACCAAACTCCCCGATGATGTTACTCAATTAGTAGACTTGTTAAATATGTGTTCTCCTAAACAACGAGCTTTTGTAACCGAAATATCAAAAGACCTCATTTTCAAACTTATGGAAGATAAAACAATTGAATAAAGAATTTATCTCATCATTTTTATCAATTATAAAAAAGGTATGTTTTTGGAAAACGTATTCCACCTACATACCTCTTTTAGATTTACTTTTATTGTTCTCTTACTCTTCTATAAATTTTTGTTCAGTTACATCAAACAATCCAATGTCCGTTATTTTCACTTCAGGAATAACCGGCAGCGACATAAAGCACAATGTCATGGTTGGTTCTATATCAGGATTTACTTTTAATTCATCATAAGCAATCTGGTGAATCCTGCTCAACTTTTCTTTCACCCATTCACCGTCTTTGTCAGTCATCAATCCTGCTATTGGAAGTGGCATTGATTCCAGCACTTCTTCATTTTCTACTATCACTATGCCACCCTGAGATTCTATTAACTTAGACACCGCAAATGCCATGTCTGTATTATTGGTTCCTACTACAATGATATTATGTGAATCATGAGCTACTGTTGTAGCAATGGCTCCTTTCTTTATCCCATATCCTTCTATAAGAGCTGTTGCAACATTTCCTGTCATCTGGTGTCGCTCCACTACGGCTACTTTTGCAACGTCAGTGTTTTTGTCAAATTTAAAATCTCCATCTTCCGTTCTACTGATTTGAACTTTTGTTTTCTTTGTAACAACACTGTCAGGCATAATACCAATTGCTGTAACATTGTCCGATTTTAAATTCATTTTTAATTTTTCTATGGAGAAATCCTTTGTCTTAACACTTCCGGCTACTTTTTCGATACTTACCTTTTTTGTATCTGCCAAATATTTTCCATTGTCAGCAACTACTTTTCCATCAATTAATACTTTGTCTATTTTAAAGTTTTCCAAATCATCTACCAAAACAATGTCAGCTTTTTTGTTTGGTGCAATTGCTCCTCTGTCATATAGTCTGTAACATTCAGCAGCATTAAGGGTTGCCATGGAAACAGCTGTAATAGGATTTATTCCATTTTTAACACATATGCGAAGTTTTTCGTCCATGTCACCTTTTTCAAAAATAGTTTTAGGCTGTAAATCGTCAGCACAAAGAACACAGCGTCTGGCATTTTGTTCATTTACACCTTTAAGTAGCATAGGAAGTTCTCTACAGGCAGAGCCATAGCGTAACATAACATACATTCCATTTCTAAGGCGTTCTTTTAGTTCTTCTACGGAACCACTTTCATGATCTGTATGAATACCTGTTGTAATATATGCAGCCAGTTCTTTTCCTTTTACTCCCGGTGCATGACCGTCTATTATTTTGCCTGCCTGTTCTGTAAGGCTGATTTTTTCAAGCACTTCTGAATCAGTATTTAGAACACCGGGTATATTCATAAACTCTCCAAGACCAAATATTGAACTATTGTTTATATTTTCCCTGATAAAGTGTGAATCTATAACAGCCCCTGCATGCTCCCATGGTGTACATGGTACACATGAAGGTAACATATATTTTATGTCAAGAGGTACTTTCTCACCTGCTTTTATCATGTATTCCATTCCATCCCTGCCACACACATTTACGATTTCGTGTGGATCTGCGATGATTGTTGTAGTTCCATGGGGTACTATCAGTCTGCTAAACTCTTCCGGTGAAACAAATGACGATTCAATATGTATATGACTGTTAATAAATCCGGGCAGTGCATATCTGCCTGCAGCATCTATCTCCATATCTCCACTATATTCACCTACAGCTACTATTGTTCCATCTGAAATTGCAATGTCCTCTTCAATAATTTCGTGAGTATACACATTGACCACTTTACAATTTTTGATTACCAAATCTGCCTTTTCTTTTCCTAAGGCAATATTTATTCTCTTCTTTATGTTTTCTTTTTCCAATACACACCTCTTAATAATATATTTTATACGAACTTTTGTTTTCTATATTATATAGCTTTCTGTTTTCTTATGCAAACATCAAAAAAGAACTTATATCCCATATGCTCCACTATATGAATACATATTGTATGGTATAAGTTCTTTTTATTTAAGTTCTTTTTATTTAAGTTATGTTTGAATTAGTTTGCATCTATCTGTTTTGGTGCTTTTACAATAGCAACTACAGCAAGAACTGCACATATTGCACACCAACCTGACCAAATCATCAAATCAGTATAACTCCCTGCCATTGCAAAACCAACAATTGCTCCTAAACCAAATAAAACAATAAGTGCAATGTTTCCGCCTTTTCCCTTGGCGTTTCTAGTTGCTATTGAAACAATTCCACCTGCAATCAGCATAATTGCCACAATAATTCCTGCACTTCCACTGCTTTCTCCATTTTCTGCCAAGCTGTTGCCAATTCCTACAGCACATGACTGAAAAGCCACAACAACAAACATAATTATGGATAAAATTCCTGATACTAATTTCCATGTTTTCATAATATAAAAGCCTCCTTCTTTTTACATTATTTTACATGGATTTATCAGGTATTTGTTATGCCGACAGCATAATTTTCTTTTTTTTAAACACTAACTTCTCCTGCCAAAACTTTCTTGTAGTCCTCTAGATTCTTTCTCAAAAGATTTGGTGTATCAAGTTTCATAAAGACCTGAATTCACACACTGAAATGCTGTTTCAATGTTATGGGCAGTAACTCCAATATGTTTGATAATACCCTGCTCCTTTGCCTTTGCCATACATTCGTACATACCTGTTCCGTCATTAGGCTGATAGCATTGTGGCACGCAGTGAAGCTGGTATATATCAAGATAATCAGTCTTTAAATTGTTTAATGTTGTATCAAGTTGCTTCCAAAATTCATCAGGTGTTTTTGCCATAGTTTTAGATGCGATAAAAATTTTATCTCTCATTCCTTCAAAAGCCACACCTAATTTTTTCTCGCTGTCACTATAAGCTCTTGCAGTGTCAAAAAATGTCATTCCGCCTTCATATGCTCTTTGCAAAATCCTGACGGCTTCATCCATTGTAACTCTCTGAATAGGCAATGCTCCAAATGCATTCTGGGGAGTTTTTATGCCTGTATTTCCCAATGTGATTTGTTTCATTTTGGCCTCCTTTTGATGTCGATTTAGAAAAGGCACTTCTTTTTAAATATCATTATATCTAAAAAGAAATGCCTTTTCTATCATTATTTCACTATTTTTTAATATTTGTTACAAGACTAATAATTATCTATGTTAGTTATTTAAGCACTTATCCAATATGTATTTTTTGTTGAACTATGTACCATTTTGCCTTATTGTTCAACATAAATAGCAAAAATTACGGCGTAGGAATGTTGGTAAATATTAAATTTAGGTATTACATTAAATAGAAAAATATGTTATACTTCCTTAGCAATTTTATTATGGTTATTATTGGAAACGCACAATCCTCCGGGATGATAACGAACAACACATTAGTTATAAGTTATCGATAGGAGGATTTTTTATGCCAAAAAACAAATTTCAGGATGTAATATTTACAATTATTATGGCTACAATTATGGTTTATGGAATGGTTGTGTATAATGTAGCACTTAATATAGGCAGTGTAACAGGGCAAACATTTATTAGTGCAACCCATGAATTGCCAATTATGGTGCCTGTAGCTTTTGTATTAGAATTTTTTGTGGTGGGGAAAATAGCTAAAGTATTAGCTTTTACCGTGATGAAGCCCAGCGACAGACCACAGTTTATAACATATGCAATTTCAATTTGCATTTGTTGTATAATGTGTCCAATAATGAGTTTGGTTGCTACCATACTATTTAAGGAAACAAAAAGTTTTGGAACATGGATACAGACATGGGCAATGAATTTTCCAATGGCAATATGTTATCAGATGTTTTATTGTGGTCCTTTTGTAAGGCTTATATTTAGAATAATTTTCCGTAAAAAAAAACATGAATCATAAAAATGGTAATAGAGTACATAAAATACAAAATCCTTTAAAGGCGTGTAATGCCTTTAAAGGATTAATTTTTATCTACTTACTTGTAACGTCAAAACATTTTTGTTATATCTACATCAGACTATTTTATTCTATTTATAATCCCCTACTCTTTTAAATCGGATATATCTACAATATATGCATTTTTATCAAATGTAATCAACATTTTGTTTTCCTTTCCCATTAAGTAAAACTGTATGTTGTCTCGGTATTTTTCCGGTATATTCAGTTTCATCCACTGTTTATTTTCAAAATTTATTAAATATAGATTGTCATTGGAATCGCCACCAAATATAGCATATTTTTCCGAGGAAATAATTGATTCCATATTTTTTTCAGATATATCGATTTGGAATCTATCACCTTTTATTACATTTTCAATTGTTAGGATATTTTTTTCAAATAAATACGTCCATTTTAAATTTATGTCAATCTTTGTATTGAAAAATTCCTTTTCTATTTTTCCGTTCTTTAGATTTACAAGGTACTTACTGTAATACTCTGTTTTATTTCTTGTAAATGGCTTGCCCAATGTCAATATATGATAGTCATCAATATAACTAATTTCGTCAGTAGTTGCATATCCATTTATTATGTCCTTTTTTAATTTCTTTTCTGTTTTGTTCTCTAAGTCAAACATAGACCAATATCCTTTTGACCTAAAATTGCAAAGAAGTGTTTTCCCATTTGGGGAAAGGACAAAATTGCATATCATCCTATCGTTTGAAAGTTTTTCAATTTCATTTGTGTCTAAATTAATTTTTACTATTGCTTCTTTCACAATAGTATCCTTTTTTGTCTGACACAAAGTAGCATAAATTGAGCTTTCATCTATAACCTGAAAGATCTCACTAATGGCTCCTCTGTAATTAAAGCCACAAATTTCTTTATCCTTTATAACATATTGAAATGAAAAGTTTTCACCATCATATGCTCCCTTAAATTTCTTCACAGATTCTCTTGATAGTTGATTATCTTTTATAGAATAGACGTTTTCAACTTTTTCAGAACTTTCTTTGTTATATTCCAATATAAAAGTTTCATTTTTACCAGTTATTTCCATATTGTCATTTAACTGAATTTTACCTTCAGGTATTTCCCCTTTGTCATTTGACTGGTTTTTACTTTCATTTTTCTCCCTTTTCTTATTTTTGTGATTAGATTCCACGTTTACCTGCTGTACCTTTTTTGTTCCAAACAATCCCTGCAAAAATCCCTTAAAAGAATCAGAATTGTTTGCTCCAACAGTAATTCCCGTTGTACAAGCCAACACTGCTGCCAAACTAACCATTGCCCATTTTATTTTTTTCATATTTGTAAATTTGATTTTGGAATTTACACTTTCAGTTTCAATTGACTGTTCAAGTAATTCTTTTTTCCAGTTTTCGGGAGTTTTAATTGTATCTAATTTTTTAAAATTCATATTTGCCTCCATTCTCCAATTTTTAATAAGTTTCAAATTTTAAACTTGCTTTTTTATAATCGTAGCAAGTTTTTCCCGACCACGTCGTAATCTTGACTTTACCGTATTAACACTTAATTGAAGAATGTCTGAAATTTCTTTTGTAGTATACTCCTGATAATAATAAAGAACTAAAATTTCACGATACTTTAAAGGTATTTTTCTCAGTGCGTTTATCAAAGCTTCAGTATCGCTATCATATTGTAACTCTCTCATTGGATTGCCACTCTCTTTATGTACATTTTCCAACTTTTCCTTATCTAAACCAACAGATACGTTTTTATTCCAGAAAGACTTATGATAATCATTACATTCATTTCTTGCCACTCTAAGCAACCACGCTTTTAAATGCTCACTGTCGTTAAATGTTTTTGAGCATTTATATAATTTTATAAATGTATTTTGAAAACAATCTTTAGTCGCCTCTTCATTTTGTGTCCATACCACACACATTCTTGTTATGTAGTCAGAATATTTTTCAATGACTTCTTCATAACTCATGCCGGCATATGTGTTACTCATATTTTTCCTCCTTTCAAAATTTGAAAGATTTCTCTTTCTACATAACACACGATTGTTTTCAGAAAATGGGTGCAAAAATAAAAGATATTTTGGTATTTGTTATTTAGATGTCATTCCTCCCCCTTGGAAAGGATGCATTGCCGCCCACCGCACACTGTTTGGTATCTTATTATGACGTGCAACTGCGCCTTTCCTTCCTTTGTATTTATTTTTTTTATATTTTGTTCTATGATTTCTTTTTTTTATATTTTTTTTATAATATTCCCACATAACTTTGGTATATTTATTTCTTAATCTGCATTTAATCCATTGTTTCCTTGCAGGATTATATACAGTAACTATTATTTTTTTGTCCTTTGTCATATTAAAGTTAAAGCAAAACAACTCTACACCATTATCTAATACTAATACAACTGTGTTAATTGGAAATTCTCGACCATGTATGAGATATTGCCCTCCTAATGTATGATAAATGTTCATATTACAATTTTCCTTTCTCCATTTGTTTCCATATTAATTACAAAATTTAAAACTTCCAGCAGTATATTTATATTCGCATATGTGGAAATTACCTGATAAGCAACTTTTATTCTGGCAACCTCTATTACATAATCTCCAAATATTCTACCTTTTTGCCATGAGTTTTTGCATACTCTATTTCTGAACGGGTACTTTCTCCGATATAGCCACCCACATTTATTACAAATATTGAGTCAGCCATATCAATTTTTCTTTTATGCATATCATCAAGCATCGCTTTTGTTTTACCAAGTGTTCCCTCATCCATACCGTCCCAAACTTCAGCGTCTCCTGAATGCCCAAAAAGACCAACTGAAATTACTATTTTTCCCTCAAGTGTAAGTTTCTTTTGAGCTTCATAAAATTCTTTTTTAAAACGTGTACTTCCACACAGGGTCACCACCGGATATTTTCCTACCATATTTAATCTCCCTATTCCATTGAATGTAATTTATTTTCTTTCCTGAAAAAGTTCTATTTCTTCTCCTAGTGGTCCATAGCAAAATACTACTCTTATAGGAAAGGTTGGAGTTGACTGAATTTCCACATTTTTAGGTTCTACAAATATGCTATAACCAGCCTCTTTTATTTTCTTAACGCACTCGTCTACATTGTCGGTAGCAAAGGCAAAATGTCTTATGACTCCTCTGCTACCATTTCCTTCACCGTTGTTAAATACCTCTATGATGCCGTCACCTGTGTCAAACATTATCCCTTCACTCCACGTTCTTGTAACTGGGATTTCAAGTATCTCATTATAAAACTTTACTACTTTTTGATACTCTTCCTGATTCTTACATTTCATTGATACATGGTGCATTCCTTTTATTAAACTCATATTGCCTCCTTTTGATTTAGAAAAAGCACTTCTTTTTAAATATTATTATATCTAAAAAGAAATGCCTTTTCTATTATTATTCCACTATTTTTTCACTATTTGTTATAAAACTAATAATTATTTATTTTTCTTATACTGCTTCATGTCTATCTTTGTTTTAAGATTCTATTGATATTTTGTTCTTCGTTTGTTATCTTATTTATAGAACCATATTTGGTTGTAGATGACGGCAATTGGAGCCCGAGTACTGACAACCACTTATTGGTTCTTTTTTATTTTTGCCCCGTCATTCAACTCTAACAAAATGTCATTTTTACTCATATCCAACTATCATTATATATTTGGATTCATAGTTTCAAATATTTTGTTCACATTATACTCTGGTGCAGATCGGAAGAGCGTCGTGTAGGGAAAGAGTGT
>URQO01000042.1 GCA_900550135.1 uncultured Eubacterium sp. | reverse complement strand
TTTTTGATCATCTATGTAACAACCAGTTACCTTTGTAAAGGTACAACTGTCTTTTTTTAATCTTCGTCTTAATTCATTAATTGATTTTTTATCCATTTTTCTAATTCTCTTTCATAATACTCTTGCTCAGTTTTGTTTATTTTTATTATCTGAATTATTCTTTTTAATTTAGTATTTTACCCTTTTGGGGATTTTGGAGACTATTTGTCATTCAATTTATTTTTTGTCATTTGTAACGTCACCGCTTCCTGACAAACCAATTTTTTCTCCTAAATATTTAGGCTCTGGTTTGAAAATACATTTGGCAAAAGATTTTACCCTGGCAATATATTCCCTAAACTTCCAATAGGTCATCTTTTTGCTATAATATCTTAACTCTGAATCTACACCGTAAGCATCAAGTCCAAGTTTATCAGCTATATAAAGTGCTCTATATAAGTGATATTTCTGTGTTACAATAATTACTTTTTTTGCACCAAATATTTCTTTTGCTCGGTAAATAGAATCATATGTTTCAAAACCGGCATGATCCATAAAGATATCTTCTGATGGTATTCCTTCATTTATGGAGTATTCCTTCATAACATTAACCTCATCATGGTCCTTTGTACCATGGTCCCCTGACATAACTATTTTAGGGGCAGCTCCATTTTTATAAAGTTTATCACCTATGATTATTCTATCCTCAAGCATCCAAGTTGGAGTGTTATCTTTTCTAATTCCTGCTCCAAGAACAATAATACAGTCAGCTTTTTTGTCAGAAGCCTCCTTCACCGACAATATCTTTTTCGATTCTTTTCCTGTAATATATAAATTAATAAAAAGCACACTTAATATACATATTACAACAAATATTACGACTGTAATTAAAATTTTTAAAATCATTCTTTTCTTACCTTTTTTCTTACTTTTCATTTGTACTCCCTTTTGCTATGTTTCTATCATTTTGATTTTGCAAAAATACATCTTTCTTTACGTAACAATTTTAAGAAGCCTTTACTTAACTTAAATTATTTCTATACTGGGAAGGTGTAAGACCTGTAATGCTTTTAAATATTTTCATAAAGTGTTTTTCATGATCATAACCTACCGCCTTTGAAATTTCATTTATTTTCATATCTGTTTCGGTTAACAGTTTCTTTGCCTGTCCGACTCTGACATCCTTAAGATAATTTACAAAATTTGTACCTGTATATTGTTTAAATGTAAACGAAAACAATGAATAATTCATTGAAATATAATTTGATACAACAGCCATATTTAAATCTGTATTATAATTTTCCCGTATAAAAGAAATAGCCTTTTGCATCTTTAATGTTGTTTTATGTTCATCAATATTATCACTAACCAATTCATCAAATCTTTTTATCCATGCTCTGACTACTTCCATATATTCGTCTATAGTTTGATAACTGAACATATTTAAAAGTTCCATAATTTCATATTCTTTATTTTTAAGGGACTTCTCATAAACTTTCATTGTTGTCTGGATTATAATTTTCATCTGCTCCTGAAACTCATTTATATGATATTTCCTTTCTTTTACACCTTCCACAAAAATTTCAAGTTGGGCCAATGCTTCTTCCAATTTGTTTGAGCAAATAAGGTTTGCTGTCTGCATCATAAGTTTAACACCATATTCGTATTCTGATTTGGGTAATGTAAATTTAGTTGCATCTACAACAGGTTCACATAGTTCGAAAGCAGTACGACGCATTTCAGCAGCTTCACAAAATGCCTGCTTTATATCCATAAAATTATAATAAACATTGCTTATGCCAATATTATGATCTGCAAGTCTTTTAAGTATTACGTCTTTATAATCCGGTTTACATATCAAAATATCCAGATATTCCTGACCTTTTATATAAAAACTTTTTCCGGGAACAACAAGATCAACATCTTCATCCTTTTTTGCAAAACATATAACCAAAAATTCTTCAAAAGAAATATATTTACTTACATTTAAACATATATTTTCTATTTCAACATCTGTTATATGATCATAAAACAGCATAAACTGTAACTGTTGAATTGCTGTTTTTTTATTCTGATAATCTTTAATTTCCTGCTGTTCAATTTCATCAACAAATTTTTCCAAAGTTTCTGTTATTTTATTTCTGTCTACAGGTTTTAAAATATATTCCCTAACACCATTTCTCAGCATTTCAACGGCATATTCAAAATCATCAAATCCGCTAATAGCTGCAATAAGCGGTGTTTTATCAAGTTTTTGTATTTCACTTACCAAAGTTATTCCATTCATTTTTGGCATACGAATGTCTGTAAACAAAATATCAATATGTCTGTCCTTTATTATTTCTAAAGCACTTTCACCGTTATTACATTCAATAATTTCGTCAATTAAAACTCCTGATCGCTCAATCATCGAGCGGATACCCTGCCTGATAAGTTTTTCATCTTCCACTAATAATAATGTAATCATAACGTTTTCTCCTTGTCTAATGGAATCTGTATCGAAATTTTAGTGTATGCTCCTTCTTGGGAATAAACTGATAATCCATATTCCTTTCCGAAATACATTTTAATTCTCTGCTGGACATTATATAACGCTCTGCCATGTTCTCTTGCATCATCAAATGTAGTTGTATCATTTATTCTGTTTCTGATTTCGGCAAGTTTTTCTTCCGACATACCAACACCTAAATCCGAAACTTCTATTATCACACAATCATCCTTAACAAATGATTTTATATAAATACTTGTATCTTCTGCCATATCTTCTATTCCATGGCAAACTGAATTTTCCACCAAAGGCTGAAGCGACATTTTGGGAATTTTAACTTTCATCAGTTCTTCTGGAATATTTAATGACAAATATATTTCATAATCCTGACGTAAATTCATCAGTTCTAAATAATTCTTTATATTATTTATTTCTTTTTCAAGTTCAACCATGCCTGACGACCATTGCATGCTATACCTGAACATATTTCCAAGTGTTGTTACTGCATCGCTAATGTCATATTCTTCTTTGATTTCAGCCATCATTTTAATAGTCTCTAATACATTATACATAAAATGAGCATTAATCTGATTCTGTAACGACCTGATTTCAGCATTTTTAGCAAGTAATTCTCTATTTATATTTTCCTGATTTAACTTTTCAAGAGAGTTTATCATACTGTTTATTTGCTTGCCAAGCTCAGAAATCTCATCATTTCCTTTTTCAGTAAGTTTTTTTACAGTACCATTTTTTATGTTACTTACTTCAACAGTCAATCTGTTAAATCTGGCAAATGAATTTTTAATGATAAACACAATAATTATGATAAATATAATAGTTGAAGCAATAACTACCGCAAAATATGATAATTGTCCTTTGTAGTAAGAGCTTACTGTTAAATCAATTCTGTCCGCGTGTACATATGTTCCTTTTAAAGAAGAGCATCTTAGTGTTGAGACAACGCAACTTTTATCATTAAAATCTGATAAAATACTATCTGATTTCTTTCCTTTGACAAATTTATAAATATCTTTTTTATTTTTATTTACAATGTTTACTTTTTTTTCATCACTGTATATTTTTCCTTCATCGGAAACAAAACAACTAAACTCATCAGATTTGTTGTTATAAAAATCTGAAAACAGATTGTTCAAATCTGTAGATACCTCCAACACCGCAATTTTCTTTCCGTCATCATCATAAACATCTGTTAAAATTGCAGCCAATCTACTATCGTCTTTTTTATTATTTAAAGTATCCTTATAATCAAACACCCATTCATTGTTTTTATAATTATTGTAAAACGACAACTGTTTCATTTTTTCAATATTATAAAAACTTGGTTCTTTTTCCGTAATATTTGCATTTACAAAAAGTCTTACATTGTTGATATAAGGGTTAATATTAATCATATAGTCTATTGAGGATATTTGTGTGTTATAAAACTCAATTTTTTCTACAGTATTTAAATCCTTATTTTTTTGAACTTTTGCAATATAGTCATATATTTCCTGTTTATGTAAAATAATCTGCTGAACCAGATAACATGTTTCTTCAACATCCTTAAACTGACTTGAAACATCAAACATGTTGGTCTTTTCAGTGGCAAGGGCAACGTCTTTTGCATTGCTTGCCATATTAAAAAACATAATTATAGTCCATAAAATTGTGCATACCAATAATGCAACAACAATTATAAGAATTATTTTATTACATAAAGATAATTTAAATTTTTCAGATTTCTTTTTCATTATTTATCTAAACCTAATTTTTTTATATTAATGTTCATTTGTTTTGTAAGTGCTTTTAAAACTTTATTATATCCATTTTTGTAACGCGCTTTCATAAACGAATCATAAATGGAATCAAACTCTTCATCAGATTCTGCAAGCAATAATTTAGGAAGAGTTTCTCCCCACTTTTCATCCAAAGAGTTTTTTAATTTTCCAATTTCAGAATTTGAATCAAAAGTTATTGTATATTGCCCCACATACGTTGTATATGGATATGTCCATTGTTTTAGCTGGGTAACAGGATTGTTTATATCATCCTTTATCCATTGTGATCCCAACGCATCATTTTGCATCATCCAATAACAGGAATCGGCACCGTATTTTTTATCAAAAGTTTCCCTGTCTGTGTTAAGAATCTCTTTGACATTTTTCTTTAATTCAGGAAGACCTTCATCATTGTAATCCCATGTTTTTCCTTCCACACCAAGCCATGTCATTTTCTGTCCTTCTTCACTTATAAGGTAAGTAAGAAGTTTTATTGCTTTGTCAGGATTCTTGCAGTTTTTTGAAATAAGTGTAACTGTCCATCCATTAACACTTGTTCCAGGTAATGTATAATCATCACCATTTAGATTCTTAGGTCCATCAACAGCTATGTAAATACTATCTTTATCCTTTGCATAGAGATTTTTTTCCTGATCAGCCAAATCAGTATACTGATATATCATACAAAAATACTGACCATTATTAATCTTTTCAGACATCTGCGTTCTTGAATCAAGAAAAATTTCATCTTTCAATAATCCTTCACGACCAAGTTTGTTATATGCCTTTAACCATTTTACATAACTTTTGTTTTTTAGACGATCTATTGCCTTTCCATTTTTATCTGTATAAGGTACTGCCAAAAAGTCCAACAAATAGTTGTCAAAAGAATCACAACCAATATTATTAAATTGAGTACATCCAACAGGAATCATTTCTTTTCCATCAATTGTCGGAAACATTTTTGCTGCTTTTTTAACAGCCTTAACAAACCCTTCCGGTGTAGTCATATCCGGCTTTCCAATTGCCTCATACATATCTTTTCTTACCAAAAAAGTTTCGTTAGATGCAAGGTTGTCATACTTGTCATAATCTGATGGTGAACAAGCTGAATTTGGATACTGATACAAATGTCCGTCATCTGCTTTGTGCCAACTTACCACTTCATCATTAATCACTTTATAAAAATATGTATCATATTTGTCTGCCAATGTATCAAGGGCATAAACTTTGTCTCCTTCTACCATCTGGCTTATTTCCGGTTCCCACCAGCCAAGAGTAATCAAATCAGGTAATGTGTCACTTGCAATCATTGAATCCAACTTTTCATTAGGATCACCTGATGGTGTAACAAAATCAATATTACATCCTGTCTTTTTGGTTATTGCCTTTGATACCATATTTTCTCCCCACTTTGTAGCAAACCATGAGAAGTTTATATACCACGACAAATCAACAGTTTTTTCCCCTTCACTTTCGTTGTCACATCCCCACAATGATAATATCATTGTAACGGATATAAAAACTGCAACAATTTTTTTAAACATAATTACTCCAATTTTATATTAATCAAATATATTAAAAGAAATCTTTTAAAGGTTTCTCCTGTTTCTTTCTTGTTATTTCCATTAATCCAAGTTCTGTAACATCAACTGCAATAGTTGTAACTGCATCAACAGAAAGATATTCTCTCATATTTTCAAGTAAAGGTTCATAACTTAACTTTTTCATATTAATGAAATCAACAACAATTGTACCTGAAATATTTCTAAGTCTAAGATGTCTTGCAATTTCCCTTGCAGCTTCATCATTTATGCGTATAATTGTATTTTCTCTATCTGTTTTTAAATCAGCTTTTCCTGTGTTTACATCAATTACAGTCATTGCTTCGGTCTGTTCGATAATTAAATATGCACCTGATTTCAACCATACTTTTCTTGCTAAAGCATCATCCAAATTTTTCTTTAATGCATATTTATTTATAAGATTTACTTTTGAATCATCATTAAATGCTACTTCAATGTCACGACTTTGTAACTTGTCATAAATTTCAGGAATATCAGTAATAATAACTCCATCAGTTTTCTTTAAAAACTCTCTGCATTTTTCAATTGTATTATGCTTCTTATATACAAGTGTTTTTGGAGTTGAATGAAGCTGTTTTAATTTAAGTGCGGCAAACTTGTCAATAAGCGTGTCTGCAATAATAAAAATATCTTCATCTGTATATTTTAAAGCATCAGTTCTTACAATAAAACCGTACTCTTCAGTTACATAATCTGACAAAATTTCTTTAAGATGTTCTCTTGTTTCTTTATCCTTTATTTTTCTTGAAACATTAACAGATGAATCACCAACTGTTAAAATCAAACATTCTTTTGGTATATTGAGTTTCCATCTTAAAAGATAATCTTTTGTTTTTACTTTGTCACTTCTAACCTGTACCAGCATTTTGTCACCCTCTTTTACAACTCCCGGGTAATCTTTCAAGGACAGAAAACCTTTTTTATCTCTTCCAAACTCAACAAAAACAGCATTTAAATTTTTAACAACATCTTTTACATACCCCATATAAATATTGTCCACAAGAGATTTTGATTCAAAATCCTGAATGTTTAATAAAACATTGTCTCTAAACTGAAATCCTAACTTATGATTTAATACCTTTGAAATTACTAATTTATTATCCAATTTGTCCTCCTACGTCATCTAGTGACTTTAATTCATTGTTTTCTATATAATACATGTCAAGTCTTTCATACTGTACAAAATCAGGTAATTTGATGCCTGTATATTGGGACAATGCTTCCACAACCAAATCAGGTTTAAGATTTGAAACACTCCCCTGGTCAACCTGCATGAAAATACCATTTTTATCAACTGATAATTTGTGAATCATAGGTTTTATATCTACTATTTTTTCACTTCTTTTTGTTTTTTTTAGTATGGTGATTTCTTTTTGATTATAGAACTTTTCAACCATTTCTTTAGAAAACAAATCTGTATAAACAAAATAATCTGCAGCAGCAACTATTGACATTGCCTTTTTGTCACTGTCTTTTAGCAGTTTGTAACTTAATACCTCTACGCCTTCAACATTTTGGTTGTTTAAGCGTTCCAACATCTTTTCTGATGAATCTGTTGAATTTACTTCCAAATCAAAATACTCACCTTTGCTTATAATTCCAACACTAAGTGGTGCCGCAAATGACATTTTCTGATGTGGTGAAAATCCTTCAGAATAACACACGTCCACATCTGCCCTACGCATAACTTTCTGAAAATATCTGACCATATCAAGGTGACCGATAAATTTCATTATGCCTTGTTTTGCAAATCTAATTCTTATTCTCAAAACAAACACCTCCTTTGAAACTTGCCGCACCACATCCTGAACACTGCATTCTACAGTTTGGTGTAACTTTTTCATCATGAGCGTTGTGCCACTCATTTAAAAGGAATTTTTTAGTAACACCTGTGTCAATAAAATCCCATGGAAAAACTTCATCTTCTTTTCTTTCTCTTGTTATATAAAAATCCATGTCAATATTTTCTTCTGAAATAGCCTGATCCCAAATTTCTTTGCTATGACATTCAGACCATGAATCATATATTCCACCTTTTTTGTATACATTAACAAGCAAAGAGGATAATCTTCTGTCTCCCCTTGCCAAAAGCCCTTCCAATATACTAATATCTGATTCATGCCAGTTGTATCTGATACTTTTTTTATTTAATAATGTTTTTAACTTATCGTTTACCCTATGTGCCTTGTCTAAAAAGTTTTTTGCTGTACACATAGGTGCCCACTGAAATGGTGTAAATGGTTTTGGCACAAAAAAAGAAGAACTTGCAGTAATCTGACATTTTCCATGTCTTTGTTCCTTAGGAACTGTTTCATAATATAACTCTGCAATCTTTTCGCACAAATCCATAATGCCATCTACATCTTCATTTGTTTCTGTAGGCTGTCCAAGCATAAAATAAAGTTTAACTTTATTCCATCCACCTATAAATGCCTGCTTACATCCATTCAAAATATCTTCTTCACTAAGCCCTTTATTGATAACATTTCTCATACGCTGAGTTCCTGCTTCAGGTGCAAAAGTTATTGAACTTTTCTTTACATCCTGAACCTTACTCATAATATCAAGAGAAAATGCATCTATACGAAGAGATGGAAGTGATATATTTATTTTTTTCTTTTTACATTCTTCCATCAAAAAATCTATAAGTTCCTGCAACTGACTATAATCACTGGTACTAAGAGAACTTAGGGAAATCTCATCATGACCTGTGGTTTTAAGTTGAGTCAGTGCAATTCTTTTTAATGTTTCAAGTCTTTTCTCTCTAAGTGGCTTGTAAACTGAGCCTGCCTGACAAAAACGACATTCTCTTATACATCCACGTTGTACTTCAAGTACACATCTGTCCTGCACCACTTTGGTAAATGGTACAACAGGCTTGTCAGGATATGCAACTCCATCAAAATCAAGCACAATATCTTTTCTAACTATAGGGTTAATATTTGGATTGTTGCATTTAATTTCCTTTACTGTACCGTCATCATTGTATGTTACATCATAAAACATTGGAACATACATACACGGTATGCTGGCAGCCATTTCAAGGAAATCTCTTTTCGTGCCACCTTTTGCTTTATTTTCTTTGTATAAATCAATAAGGTGATAAAATTCCGTTTCACCTTCACCCATATAAAACAAATCAAAAAAATCTGCAACAGGTTCGGGATTGTAAGTACATGGTCCTCCACCCATAACAATAGGATCATCTTCTGTTCGGTCAGAAGCATATAGTGGAATACCGCTTAAATCCAATACCTGTAATATGTTGGTATAACACATTTCATACTGAATGGTTATGCCAAGAAAATCAAAATCTTTTATAGGATTCTGAGTTTCTATTGAAAATAAAGGTATATGTTTTTCCCTCATAATTTTGTCTAAATCAGTCCACGGAGAATATACTCTTTCACAATAAATATCGTTACGTCTGTTTAACAAATCATAAATAATCTGAATACCTAAATGGGACATTCCAATATCATAAACATCCGGAAAACACATTGCAAATCTCACATCTACTTTATCCGGATTCTTTTTTACCATATTTACTTCTCCACCAATATATCTTGCTGGATTTTCAATTTTCATTAATATTTCATCACTTAATGCTAGTTTTCTCATATTTTATTCCTTATTGTAGTTTATATTATGCCTATAATGATTAGAAATAAATCAAATAAAATATTATTTTAATTACAAGGATTTTTTTCTATGTTATAATATAAAAAATAAACCTTTAAGTTTATTTTGTCGATTTACGCATATCATTTATAATACTATATATAAGTTTTTTTTACAATAAATAGCTTGTTACAAAATGTAATTTTTTCTTAATTTTTTACGTAACCATACACAAATGTGCTTTCTTTAATACATTTGTTATGTATAATGATTTTCTATTTATTTTTTACAAATATAACTGAATGTTTTTTAATTAAAATTAGATTAGGAGATATAAAATGTACAAATACGAAACCCATCTTCATACAAAATATGGCAGTGCCTGTGCTACCACTTCAGGCAGAACTCTGGCTATAGAATTTTATAAAAAAGGTTATGACGGCATTATTATTACGGACCATTTTTTTAGAGGAAATACTGCTGTTTCTAAGCAAAAACCTTGGGATGACAGAATAGCTGATTTTTGTTATGGATATGAACAGGCAAAAGCTGTTGGTGATGATATTGGATTAAAGGTGTTTTTTGGATGGGAAGAAACTTTTGACGGGCAGGATTTTCTTATATATGGTTTAGACAAAAACTGGTTACTTAATCACCCTGAAATCCAGTATTGCAATATTAAAGAACAATACGAAATGGTAGATGCGGCAGGTGGTATTGTTATTCACGCCCACCCTTTCAGGAATAGACCATATATTCCAAAAATCAGACTTTTTCCAAAATATGTTCATGGTGTAGAAGTTTACAATGCATGCAACTATGACGAAGAAAACCGTCAGGCATATTTGTACGCGAAAAAATATAATCTTCCTGCTACAGCTGGATCAGACAGTCATCATCATGATGTGATTTTTTCCGGTATAGCCACCGAATATCCTTTAAATTCAATAAATGATTATGTAAAACTTATAAAAGAAAACAAAAACAAAAGACTGATTTTTTCAAAATAAAAATCTTGACTATTTTTTAATTTAAAATCAATATAGAAAAAGCTGTAATTAATAACCTTATGTGTATTAACTACAGCTTTATATTTGTTTAAACTTAATCTTATTTATCTGTATTTTATTGTGCTATATTTTCCATTTATCTTCTGGACAGTTCTTTTGTGATTTCGCTCCATGTTACACCACGTTCTGCCATAAGAACCATAACATGATATAGGAAATCAGATATTTCATATTTTACTTCCTGTGGATCAGGATTTTTAGCAGCAATTACAATTTCAGTTGCTTCTTCTCCTACTTTCTTTAGGATTTTATCAATACCTTTGTCAAACAGATAGTTTGTATATGAGCCTTCCTTTGGATGCTCCTTTCTATCTAAAATAACATTAAATACATCCTCAAATACATTCATAGGATTGGTATTGTCATATTCTTTTTTTACAAGTTCGTTGAAAAAGCATGTATCAGCTCCTGTATGACATGGCACTCCAACCTGACGAACTTTTGCAAGAAGAGTATCTTTATCACAATCTGCGTACAGTTCCTTAACATACTGAAAATGACCTGATGTTTCTCCTTTTATCCAGAGTTCATTTCTGCTACGGCTGTAATATGTCATCTTTCCTGTTGCAATAGTATTGTTAAAAGCTTCTTCATTCATATATGCAACCATTAACACTTTATTTGTTTTGTAATCCTGTACAACAACAGGTATCATGTCATCAGAATTTAGCTTAAAACTATCAAAATCCAATGTACTTTCAAAAACATTTACTTTAATATTATTTTCTTTTAATTTATTTTTATATGACATAAAATCAAAGTCAGCATTAAAATCAATAGTTGTTAAACCGTACTGATTTTTGAATTTATTATAGTCATCACTGTTTCCAATAAACAAAATATCATTGTCTGTTTTAAGACTTTTGTTTGAAGTAATAACCAATGATACTTTTTCATCTATATCTTTTGGCACATCTTCATCTGTTATGATAGCAAGATTTTCACTGCCAAATCTTTTAGTTGCCTCATCTAATACCTGAAGATTTTCTTTTACATTTAAGATAGCCTTCTTTGCACCTGTATAAATATATTTTTTTACATCTTCAAGACGGGAAACATTGCCACCAACAATCATTGGAATGTCTACTGTATCAGCAATATTTATCATTGTACTGATATTTGCCTCATGTTCCCTGTCTGTAGTTGAGATATCAAAAATCAAAAGTTCATCTGCACCATTATTGTCATATGACAAGGCAAAAGAAACAGCATCACCTATTACTTCCTTTGTATCTTTATTTACAGCTTTTCCATTATATAAATATATTGTTGGAATTATATTTAAATATTTCATTATAACGTTCCTTTCGTTGATAATACATCTGTTATTCTTTCATCAAATAATGTAGCCTGGTCTAAAGCTTTGGAAAAAGCCTTAAAAATTCCCTCAATCATATGGTGATTGTTACCTGATTCAAGGATTTTTATATGCAAATTCATACCAACTGCATAAGTAATGGCATGGAAAAACTCTTTGACCATTTCTGTATCAAAATAACCAACTCTATCTGTTGTAAAATCGACATTAAATACTAAATATGGTCTTCCGGACAAATCAAGAGCACATAGTACAAGAGATTCATCCATTGGTAAAATCACATGTCCATAACGCCTAATTGACTTTTTATCACCAAGAGCCTTTCTAATGGCAACTCCTAATGCAATACCTGTATCCTCAATTGTATGATGACAGTCCACATACAAGTCTCCTGTAACCTTTACTGTCAAATCAAACAGTCCATGCTTTGCAAAACTTATAAGCATATGGTCAAAAAATCCGATACCTGTACTTACCTCTGACTTTCCTGTTCCATCCAAATCTATTGTAACTTGAATTTGTGTTTCTGAAGTATTTCTAACACACTCGCCAACTCTACCCATATCAGTATCCTTTCCGTTTATTAATCTTCAAATCTTACTTTAATTGAATTTGCATGAGCTGTCAAACCTTCTGCTTTTGCAAATTTTTGAATATCTTCACTCATAGGCTGTAATGCTTCTCTTGAAAATGAGATAATACTTGATTTCTTAATAAAATCATCAACGCTTAGTGGTGAGAAAAATTTGGCAGTACCATTTGTAGGAAGTACATGATTTGGCCCTGCAAAATAGTCGCCAAGTGGTTCACTACTGTACTCTCCAAGGAAAATAGCTCCTGCATTTTTTATACGTGTCATTGTATCAAATGGATTTTTTGTTAAGATTTCCAAATGTTCTGATGCTATTTCATTTGTTGCATCTATTGCATCTTTCATAGAATCAGCAACTAAAATATAACCATAATTTTCCAATGACTTTTTCATTATATCTGTTCTTGATAATTCATTTACAAACGTGTCTATCCAGTTTGAAACTTCGTTAGCCAAATCTTCACTTGTTGTAACAAGAATGGCTGATGCAAGTTCATCATGTTCTGCCTGAGACAACAAATCAGCAGCAACATATTTAGGATTTGCTGTTTCATCTGCCAAAACTAATATTTCACTAGGTCCTGCAATGGAATCAATACTTACAAATCCAAATACTGCCTTCTTTGCAAGGGCAACAAAAATATTGCCGGGACCAACAATTTTATCTACTTTATTAATTGACTCTGTTCCATATGCCAATGCTCCAATAGCCTGAGCACCACCTACTTTGTAAATCTTGTCAACCCCTGCTTCGTTGGCAGCAATCAACGTATTTGGATTTACTTTTCCATCTTTTCCCGGTGGTGTAACCATAACTATTTCTTCAACACCGGCAACTTTTGCAGGAATAACGTTCATTAATACAGATGAAGGATATGCAGCCTTTCCACCCGGTACATAAACACCAACTTTTGCAATTGGTGTAACTTTCTGACCAAGTAAAGAACCATCCTCTTTTGAATCAAACCAGCTATATTGTTTTTGCTTTTCATGGTAAACTTTTATGTTATTTAAAGATTTTTTTATAATATCTACAAGCTCTTTGTTTTCTAAATTATCATAAGCTTCCTGTATTTCTTCTTTTGTAACAAGAATATTTGACTCATTTATATCTGCACCATCAAATTTCTTTGTATACTCAAAAATTGCTTTATCTTTATTTTCTTTTACATTGGCAAGAATTTCATTTACACTTCCTGCGTATGAATCATAGTTGTTTGGACTTCTTTTAAGTAAATCTTCTAAAATATTTTTCCTTGAATCTTCTGTTAATTTTACAATTCTCATAACGTTATTCCTTTCTAAGCAAATTATAAATCATTCTATTAACAACAATCAATATACTCTGATTATTTATTGAGTTAATAGTCTAAATTTGATTTAAATAAGATTATTATATAACTTTTTTTAAATCTGCAATAATCTGTCTGATTCTTTCATCTTCCATTTTCATGCTAACCTGATTTACAACCATTCTAGCTGAAAGTGGACAAACTTCTTCTAACACATCAAGACCATTTTCCTTTAATGTTGTACCTGTTTCTACAATATCTACGATTACTTCTGATAAACCAACAATTGGAGCAAGTTCCACTGAGCCGTTTAACTTTATAATTTCAACAGTCTGATGTTTTTTATTGTAAAAATAATCTTTTGCAATCTTTGTGTACTTTGATGCTACTCTTATCATACTATGATTGTTAAGAAGTTCCTTTGCTGACTTTGGACCACATACACACATTTTGCATTTTCCAAATCCAAGGTCTAAAACTTCATATAACTTTCTGTCTTCTTCTAAAATAGTATCTTTTCCAACAATACCAATATCAGCAGCACCATATTCTACATATGTTGGCACATCACTTGCTTTTGCCAGGAAAAATTTTAACTTTAAATCTTCATTAACAAAAATAAGTTTTCTTGTGTTTTTGTCCTTCATTTCTTCACATTTAATGCCTATTTTTTCAAACATTTCCATTGCTGTTTTTGCAAGTCTGCCCTTTGCAAGGGCAAATGTTAAATATCTCATAATTTTCTCCTATAAAACAACAGTTCCATCATCCGTTATATATGTAACTTTTGAGGCTCCATCATTTAATTTCATTTTTCTGTATTCATCTATTTCAATGTTTTTGTTTTTAAGTATTAATTCTGTTTTGATACCTTTATCTCTCAATTCTTTAGCATATGAAAATGCCTTTTTTCTATGTTTTGGATCATAAACTACAACTTCATATTCATAATCTGTTTTTTCATTTTTACCATTGTGGGCTATCATAATCTGATCCATATAAATGGCAAATCCTACAGCCGCACTGTCTTTTCCAAATTGAGAAAGTAATTTGTTATATCTTCCACCGGCTGCAATCTGTTCACCTGTTCCATATGTAAAACCTTTAAAAATAATACCTGTGTAGTATCCATAATTGCTAAGGGAAGCCAAATCAAAACTAATATACTTGCTTACACCATATTCTTCTAAAATAGCATATAATTTTTCAAGTCTTCTTATAGCATCTAAAGCCTTTTTGTTAGATGTAACCTGTTTTGCAGTTGCCAATACTTCAACAGAGCCAAACAATTCCGGAAGTTTCAACATTGCTTCTTTTACTTCACCAACTACAATATTTTCGTTTAGAATTTCTTCTACACCAAAATCATTTTTGTTTATAATCATCTCGCGAAGATTAAATTCTGCCTCTTCATCAAGACCACTTTCCTCAATTAATCCTTTATAAAAATTAACATGTCCAATTTCAACTAAAAATTCTTCCAATCCTGATGCCTTTAAAGATTCAACTAAAAGGGCAATAATTTCTGCATCAGCCTCAATTGAATCGTCATTTATAAGCTCGCATCCAAGTTGGGTGTTTTCTTTTAACTTTCCCTGAAGTTCTGATGTATTAATGTATGTATTTGCATTATAGCAAAGTTTAATTGGAACGTTAGTATCCATGTAATACTTTGCTACAAGCCTTGCAATCGACGGTGTAATATCAGGTCTTAAAACCAATGTTTCACCTTCTCTGTCAAAAAACTTATATAAATTTTTTGATGGTACTGAACCTCTTTCTTTGCTAAAAATATCAAAAAATTCAAAGGTTGGTGTCTGAATATTATGATATCCATATATATTAAATATATTGTTAATATTGTTTTCTATAGTTAGTTTTACAGCACATTCTCTGCCGTATATGTCTCTTACACCTACAGGTGTATGTAGTAATACCTTATTCATGTTTCCTCCAATGCTTTAATACGGTAAAGTGGTAATTCGTTACCGTAACGAAGAATAGTTTATCTTATAATTAATTTTCTGTCAAGTCTCTTTCAGACAAATCTTTTTTTATTCCCTCCAAAAAGTGAATCATTGCACCAGGTGCGCTTTTTAATATGTAATCCTGATTTAACTCATTGTATTTAAAACTTTTCCTGCCACCGTTTATGCTTCTGTCATAAAATTTTTTTATATCCTTAAATGGCAGATAAAATATTTCATTTCTATGAGTAAAATATAATATTATAAATGAAATGCCCCCCTGTTTTTCAAAATCGTCCATAAACTTTACCTGATGTTCATGAATATTCATCATAGGAAAAGTATCTACAGCACATTCTTTTGCATCAAAACATACAGGGATTCCCTGAACTGTTCCAATATAGTCAACTGTACTTTGCTTTTCAAAATAGGCTAAAGTAATATGTCTTGTCTGTTGATTGATTTTTACCGGAGTAATTGGTGTTGGAATCTTTTGAATAAGGGCAAGATTCTTTGTTCTATAATTTTCGTTTGTCATATTTATCATGTCTTCTAAAGTAGAACCTCTAAGACCTCTGCCTGACCATGTACCCAGATCGGAAGAGCGTCGTGTAGGGAAAGAGTGTAGATCTCGGTGGTCGCC